>NZ_JBEZNQ010000049.1:0-59200 GCF_040653315.1 Streptomyces sp. NPDC047981
CGGCGGCCCGGGCGGGGGCGCGGCGAGCGGGAGGCGCGCCGCCAGCGCCGCCCCCGAGGGCGCGGGCGGCGAGGTCCGGGTCCACCGGGCGGCCGCGGCGCGCGCGCACGTCCGCGCGCGCGGCAGCGACGTCCAGGCAGGCGACCTGGCCCTGGAGGCGGGCACGGTCCTCGGCCCGCCGCAGATCGGGCTGCTCGCGGCGATCGGCCGCGCCACCGTGCGCGTACGGCCGCGTCCGCGGGTCGTCGTGATCTCCACCGGCAGCGAACTGGCCCAGCCGGGCGAGGAGTTGGCCGAGGGCCAGATCTACGACTCGAACAGCTTCGCGCTCGCCGCCGCCGCGCGCGACGCCGGAGCCATCGCGTACCGGGTCGGCTCCGTCACCGACGAGGCCGAGACGCTGCGCGCCACCATCGAGGACCAGCTGATCCGGGCCGACCTCCTGGTCACCACGGGCGGGGTCAGCGTCGGCGCGTACGACGTCGTCAAGGAGGCGCTGACGGCGGCGGGCCAGTTCGAGGGCCAGGTCGACTTCCGCAAGCTCGCCATGCAGCCGGGCAAGCCGCAGGGGTTCGGGACGATCGGCCCCGACCACACACCGCTGCTCGCCCTGCCGGGCAACCCGGTCTCCTCGTACGTCTCCTTCGAGCTCTTCGTGCGCCCCGCGATCCGGGCGCTCATGGGCCTGGAGGACCTCCACCGGCCGACGGTCAGGGCCGTCGTCACCTCCGACAAGGCGCTGTCGTCCCCGGCCGGCCGCCGCCAGTTCCTGCGCGGGACGTACGACGCCGAGGCCGGCACCGTCACTCCGGTGGGCGGAGCGGGCTCGCACCTGATCGCCGCGCTCGCGCACGCGAACGCCCTGCTCGTGGTACCGGAGGAGAATACGGAGGTGGCGCCCGGCGCCGAGCTGGACGTGGTCCTCCTCGGCTGAGGAGGCCCTGGTGGCGGTACCGTGGCGTCCCACACAGCGACCGGGAGTGTCACGGCCATGAGCACGCAGCAAGGACTCACCCACATCGACGAGGCGGGGGCGGCCCGCATGGTCGACGTCTCGGGGAAGGACGTCACGGCGCGGACCGCGCGCGCCAGCGGCCGTGTCCTCGTCTCGCCGCGCGTGATCGAGCTGCTCCGCGGCGAGGGCGTCCCGAAGGGGGACGCGCTCGCCACCGCCCGGATCGCGGGGATCATGGGCGCCAAGAAGACCCCGGACCTGATCCCGCTCTGCCACCCGCTGGCGGTCTCCGGCGTGACCCTCGACCTCACGGTCGCGGACGACGCCGTGGAGATCCTGGCGACCGTGAAGACCACGGACCGCACGGGCGTCGAGATGGAGGCCCTCACGGCGGTCTCGGTGGCGGCGCTGACCGTGGTCGACATGGTCAAGGCGGTCGACAAGGGCGCGGTCATCTCCGACGTACGGGTGGAGGAGAAGACGGGCGGCAAGTCGGGCACGTGGACGAGGGCCGGGTCATGACGACGGACGCGACCGCGGCGGCCGAGCTCCACACCCAGGCGCGCGCCGGACGGGTGGGCGGGACACCGCACGCCCACGAGGCACCGCACGCCCACGAGGGTCATGCGGCCGACTCGGGCGCGGCGGCCGACGGCACGGCACCCGAGCCCCGCACCCCCTCGGGCGCGGCCCTCACCGCCCCCTACGCGGCCCTCGTCGTCACCGCCTCCAACCGGGCGTCGGCCGGGGTGTACGAGGACAAGGGCGGCCCGCTGATCGCGGAGGGCCTGACGCGGCTCGGCTTCGCCGTCGACGGCCCGCAGGTCGTGCCGGACGGCGCGCCCGTCGAGGCCGCGCTGCGGGCGGGCGTGGAAGCCGGGTACGACGTCATCCTCACCACCGGCGGTACGGGCATCTCGCCGACCGACGCGACGCCCGAGGCGACCGGCCGAGTCCTCGACCGGGAGATCCCCGGCATCCCCGAGGCGATCCGCGCGTACGGCCGGGACAAGGTGCCGACGGCGGCGCTGTCGCGGGGCCTCGCGGGGGTCGCGCGCGGGACGCTGATCGTGAACCTGCCCGGTTCCTCGGGCGGGGTCCGTGACGGTCTCGCCGTACTGGAGCACCTGCTCGTCCACGCCGTCGACCAGATCCGCGGCGGCGACCACCCGAGACCGTCATGATCCCGTCCTGGCCCGTGATCCTCGCCGACGGCGATGTCGTGCTGCGGCCGATAAAGCTGCGTGACCAGCGGGCCTGGCGCGAGGTGAACCGGCGCAACCGGGACTGGCTGCGTCCCTGGGAGGCGACCGTCCCGCCGCCCGCGCCGGGCGCCCCGGTCGCGCAGCGGCCGACGTACCGGCAGATGGTCCGCCATCTGCGGGGCGAGGCGAACGCGGGCCGGATGCTGCCGTTCGTGATCGAGTTCCGGGGCCAGCTGGTCGGTCAGCTGACGGTCGCGGGGATCACGTGGGGCTCGATGTGCTCGGGCCACGTGGGGTACTGGGTGGACAGCGCGGTGGCGGGCCGGGGCGTCATGCCGACGGCGGTCGCGCTCGTCGTCGACCACTGCTTCCGCAACGTGGGGCTGCACCGGATCGAGGTCTGCATTCGGCCGGAGAACCTGCCCTCGCGGCGGGTCGTGGAGAAATTGGGATTCCGTGAGGAGGGGCTGCGTCCGCGCTACCTCCACATCGACGGGGCGTGGCGGGACCATCTCGTCTTCGCGCTGACGGCCGAGGAAGTCCCCGAGGGCCTGGTGCGCCGCTGGCACCAGGCGCGTCCTCCGCATCCCGCACAATGAAATAAACGTTCGAATTCAATCAGCAGTTGACCGCCAATCGATCTGAACAATCACAAAAAAGTTCAGTGATATCAGCCAGATCGTGCGACACACCGGGCCAATTGGCCGATGCCCTCCCGTGAACCCCTCTACCGTGTGAGGCGTGAGCAGCAGCGGCCTCATCTACGCAGTCATTGTCGGGGCCTGGGCCGCCTACTTGGTGCCGATGTGGCTCCGCAGGCAGGACGAGCTCAACGAGGCCCGTCCGACGGAACGCTTCAGCACCGCCATCCGGCTGCTGTCCGGACGGGCGGGAATGGAGCGTCGGTACGCCAAGGAGCTGAAGGACCGGGAGCCCGGCGTCGACCCGGACGCGGAGACCGAGCATTTGAGCTCGGTCGACGTCCGGGCCTTTTCCGCGCCCGCGGCCAGGACGGAAGCCCGGTTGGAGGCCCCGGAACCCGCGCCCGCCGCCCGCGTGCGGCGGCCGTCCAAGGCGTCCGTCGAACGGGCCCGGCGCGGCAAGGTCCTCGCCCGGCGCCGCCGGACGACGGTCGTCCTCTTCCTCGCCTTCACCGCCGGCGCGGTCGTCGCGGCGGTCGGCGGGCTCGCGTTCCTGTGGGCGCCGGCCGTCCCGGCCGTGCTGCTGAGCGCGTACATCGTGCATCTGCGGACGACGGAGCGCCGGCGGTTCGTGTACGTGATGGACCGTCGGCGCGCGGAGGCGGCGGCGGCCCGGTTGCGGGAGAACCGCCCGCGCCGGCCGGCCGCGCCCGCCGAGCCGGAGGAGGAACCGGCCCGACCCGAGCCCGAAGCGGCCCCCGAGGTCTCCCCGCAGGAGGCCGGCCGCCGCGCGCTCGTCGAGCAGACGGACCACGCGGAGTGGGTGGACCAGCAGCGCGAGCGCGGCCCGGCCCGCGGCGACAGCTGGGACCCGGTCCCGGTGCCGCTCCCCACCTACGTCACCGCCCCGGTCGCCCCGCGCGCCACGAGCGGCATCGACATCACGGACCCGGAGACCTGGAGCTCGGCCCGCTCCTCCACGGCGACCCCGGACACGGCGGCCCCGGCCGCCCCGGCGACCGCCCCCAACCCGAGCCCGGCCCCGCGCCAGCGCACGACCCCGCCCCGCTCCCGCCGCGACCACGGCCGCACCCCGCTGTTCGACCAGTACGCGGACGACGACCGCCCCCGCGCGGCCAACGAATGACCCCGGGCCGAGGGCTCCCCGGAGCCCTCGGCTGACCTGCGGGGGAGCGGATTTCCATGCACCCCGATCGGGATGCTAATGTTTCACACGTCGCAAGGGCCTGTGGCGCAGTCTGGTAGCGCACCTCGTTCGCATCGAGGGGGTCTGGGGTTCAAATCCCCACAGGTCCACAAGCGACTGTTCTTGAGTAGCTCTCAAGAATCGTCACGAGATCCCGTTCCGCCGAAAGGCGGGGCGGGATCTTGGCGTTGGTGCGCTGCGTCGCAGGGCCGCGGACGTGACCACACGCGAGCCGAGCACGGCGTTGAGCCGTTTTCATCCCTCCGCAGCTGTGAGAGTCGGGCAGCGGCTCACCCCGTTTCTGAGTAGCTCTCAGAAGCCGTGACGACGGCCCCGCGCCTTCCGCAGCCGTCCGTACTCCACTTCGTATCGAGGGCGGGCCGGAGCAGCGGGAAACGATCTTCAGTTGGCCGGGGGGAACGCGGCGGCGAGGTGGTCGTGGAGAGGGGTGGCCCAGGGGTGGGGGTCTTGGTGGGGGGTGAGGGTGTAGATGCCGCGGGTCGGGGGGTCCACGAGGTTCACCGTGGTGACGTCGGCGCGGAGTGCGCAGGTCAGGACCCCGGGGATCAGGGCGATGGCGTGGCCGGTCGCGACCAGGGCCAGTTTGCCGTGCAGGTCGGCCGCGGCGAGGTCGATACGGGGGCTGACCCCGGCGCGGGCGGCGTGCCGGCGCAGGAGCGCCGCCGAGCCGTCGTTGTCCTCGACCCAGGTCTCGTCGGCGAGCGTCCTCATGTGCACCGGGCCGCCCCCTGCCCGGGGGTGGCCGACGGGGAGCACGACGACCATGTCGTCCAGGCCGAGGAACCGGCGCTCGACCCGCGGGTCCTGGGGCAGCCCCGGTGGGGCGTCGGTGACGACGGCGATGTCGAGGTCGCCGTCGATCACGCGCTCGTGCAACCGTGCGCTCAGACCGGGCGACAGGCTCCACCGCAGGGACCCGGCCTGCCGCAGCAGGTCCCGGACGGCCTCGGGGACGATCCCGGAGGCCAGCGACGGGACGGCGCCCACGGCCAGCGGCCGGCTGGACGCCCCGTCCCGGACGTCCCGTGCCGCGCGTACGGCGCGGTCGGCCTCGTTGAGGGTGGTGAGGGCATGGCGCCGGAACGCCTCGCCCGCCGGGGTCGGGCGCACACCGCGTGGATGGCGCTCCAGCAACGGCACGTCGATCTGCCGCTCAAGACCGGCGATCTGCCGGGAGACGGCCGACTGCGTGTGGTTGAGCTCGACGGCGGCGGCCGCGAGCGACCCGAGACGGCACACGGTCACGAAGGTCCGCCACACGGTCAGGTCCATCGCGCCAGTATGACCGGGCGGTATGCGTGTTCCGCAGGGCGGGCCTGCGAGATCCTCGCTTGTCGCAGTCCTCGTGGTGCACCACTGTGGCGCGCATGACCGCACCGCACACGATCGCAGTCCTCGGCCTCGGCCGCATGGGCGCCGCACTCGCGACCCGACTCGCCGCCCAGGGCCGGGACGTCGTCGGCTGGACACGCTCCGGGCGGGCGCCCGGCACGGTCGAGGTGACCGCGGATCCGGGCGCCGCGGTGGCGAGGGCCGACGTCGTGCTCCTGTCGCTGTTCGACGGGCCCGCCTGCCGGGAGGTCCTCGACGACGTCCGCGACGCGCTGCGGGCGGACACCGTCGTGCTGAACACCAGCACCATCGCCCCTGCCGAGGCGGCGGAGTTCGCCCGGCGGATCGGCCGGTCCTACGTCCACGCTCCGGTACTCGGCTCGGTTCCGGCCGCCGCAGCCGGTGCCCTGAGGATCCTCGTCGGCGCGGACCAGGACACGTTCGAGGGCGTCCGCCCGGTCCTGGAGGCGCTCGGCACCCCGCACCGCGTCGACGACGCCCCCACCGCGGCGGCGCTCAAGCTGATCGCCAACAGCAGCCTCGCCGGGGCCGTGCTCGCCCTGCGCGACGCGCTGCGGCAGGGCGACGCGCTCGGGCTTCCGCGCGACCGGGTCCTCGACGTCCTCGAACTCGGCCGGCTCGGCGGGCTCGTGGCCCACAAGCGCGCCTTCCTCACCGGCCCGCCGACTGCCGGCCCGGCCGAGTTCACCGTCGGTGCGCTCGCCAAGGACATGGACCTGCTGGCCGCCGCGTCGGACACCCCCTTGCGGGACGCGGCCGGCCTCGCCGCGTCCCTGGGAGGCCCCGACGCGGACATCGCCGTCGCCGCGACGAGCCCCGCCGTCGAGGACGCCGTGCTCGAACCGCTCCGCGCCTACATCCGCGGCCACGCCACCGGCGACCCGGCCCATTTCCGCGAGGCCTTCCTGCCCACCGCCCACATCGAGGGGCTCCGGGACGGCGCGTTCGTCTCCTGGGGCCTGGACGAGTACTGCGCCCTCTTCCCCGGTCACCCGGCCCCGGACGAACCGACCCGCTCCCGCCGCGTCGACGTCACCGCCGTCCACGGCACCGTCGCGACCGCCACGATGACGCTCCACCACGGCGCGGACACCTTCACGGACCTCTTCCTCCTGGCCCACGTCGACGACGGCTGGCGCATCGCCAACAAGGCGTACCACCGCCACGCCTGAGGGCGGGAACGATCCTTGCCCCGCGCTGCCCAAGCTGGCAGACCATCACGAAGGTTGCGTGGATAGGGTGTTGTTGCCCAAGCGATCCATGGGGTGGCGGCT
Organism: Streptomyces sp. NPDC047981; assembly: GCF_040653315.1. Lineage (NCBI taxonomy): Bacteria > Bacillati > Actinomycetota > Actinomycetes > Kitasatosporales > Streptomycetaceae > Streptomyces > Streptomyces sp. NPDC047981. Next base: position 6,657 of record NZ_JBEZNQ010000049.1, read on the forward strand.
GTGCTGATCATGATGCGCGAGCTCGCGAGACTCCGGGAGCGCTGTCGGTATCTACGGCACGGACAGGGGGCCGCCGTGAGTGAGCTGTACACCGCTGAGAGCGGAAACGAGGCAAGGGATGCGCAGGGTGATGCGGCCCGTGATGCGCCATCGGATGAGGGTGTCGACGACGAGCCGATAGAACCCGCTGAGCCCGACGCTCCTTACGAGGAGTCCGTTGAATCCGAGGATCTCCTCGAAGAGGCGGACGATGCAGAAGTTCCGGAGGAGCCTGATGCTCCGGAGCAGGATGATGTTGACCCATCCGCATCGAGTGAGCAGGGCATCGACGCGGACGAACAGGAGCCGCTGGAGCCGGAGGACCCCGACTCGATCGTCGACGGCGATGCGCAGGATTCCGGCGAAACGCCACTCCTTCCCGATGACGTGGACGAGTCGGAAGATGAGTCGGAGTCCGTGAGTCCGGTGGAGTCGACGGATCAGATGTCCGAGGCCGCCGCCCACTTGGACGAGCGTAAGTTGGCGACCGATTCGGGCGAGGCGTTCTACGGCCTGGACGACGCTCAAATGCGGGAGATGGCTTCGAAGCTGGAACCTGAGCAAGGGGCGTTCACGGTCGATCTGCACGGCACCCCGAACTCGGTCGAGGTTGACGGGCGAAGCATCAGCGCGGAAGAACTGGGCGCCTACCTCACCAGTGACCAATCAGATTGGGACGGCGAGCCCGTCAGATTGATGTCGTGCGAGACCGGCCAGGGTGAGGAGCCATTTGCTCAGGAGCTGGCCGACAACCTGGGCGTTCCCGTCACGGCCCCGACGGAGCTGGCGTGGTCCGACTCGCAGGGGAACTCCTGGGTGGCATCCGGTGTGTTCGATGAGTATGGCGACATGCAGTCGACCTGGCCGCCCGATGGCGAGTGGGTCACGTTCGAGCCGAACGACAAGAACTGAGGAGAGAAGCAGTGGAATTCAAGCGTGCGCGACTGTTCGACGGTGTCGACCCGGAGTCGGGGCCGTACTTTGACGAATCCAGGCCGCGCATCGCCGATCCCGTGGAGCGCGGACGCCTGCTTGCGTTTCTGTCGGAGGGCGGCGTCGCCATCGAGCGGGCGGCCGGATCGGCCCAGGATCAGGTCGACGCGTCCAAGGGGAGGGTGGTTCCTGTCGTGACGGTGACCGATGGGGCCTGGATCTGGACGCTGGCGCACGCCTACTACCTGGAGCAGTACGGCGTGGGGCCCGATGCGGATTTTTACGCCTACATCAAGTCCCGGGACTACCGGGCGGGCAGGCCCGAGAAGGAGCTTCAGGACGCCGCTCTGGAGTTCCTGCGGCGCGGTCGGAAGTGACGGGGCGGGAGGGCGAGAGGGGAAGGCGGTCGTTCCTCCGGGAGCCGGCGGGTCGCCGGTGTGACCGACTCGTACAGGGTCACGAGTGCTTCCTTCCCGTGCTTCGGAGCGAACCGGACCCCGCCGTCCCCGGGGTAGGGGTGTCGGTGGTCGAAGCCGCCGGGAGCGATGGCGGTCGGGAAGGCGGCGCAGGACAGGACGTGTCTGTCCGCTGTGGTGCGCGATTCGGGGTTGCGGTGCCGGCGTAGGTGCTCGCAGGGCGTCGCACAGCACTGGCCTTCGGTGCATGTGGGTCACTCCTTCTTGTTCCAGGCCGCGTTCGAGATGTGGGTGTTCCTGCAGGTCAGGTGGGGTGGAACGTTTCCGTTTCCCGTTGGGGGCGGTGGGGCTGGTGGTGGGGGTCGGTGGGGCTGGAGAGTCCTGCCGAGGCCGCTCGACAGGGCGGCGACAGCCCGGCCATCGCGCCGTACTTCACGGGGAGTTCCCATGCGTACCTACCGCACCCGCACCACCGTCCTCGCCGCCGTCACCGCGGCGCTCGCTCTCTCGCTCACCGCTTGCGGGGGTGAGAAGGGGACGGCGGCGCAGGCGGGGGCCGGTGCCTCGGGTGGGGCCTCGGCCGCGCCGGCCGCCGCGCCGTCCGTGACCGTCACGCCGTCCGCCTCCGCCGCGGCCGCGGATCCTGAGGCCGACTCCGCCGCCGCCTCCGCCGGTACCCGTACCGCCGCCGCGCAGACCCGGGCCACCAAGAAGCCGGGCTCCCGCACCGCCCCCGCCTGCACCGTGCGTGATGTGAAGGTCACCGCCGCCAAGCAGGAGGGGGTGCCCACCACGCACATCACGCTGACCGCCACCAACGTCTCGGGCCGCTCCTGCACGCTGCTGAAGTACCCGCTGATCGCGTTCGGCGACATCCAGACCGCCAAGGACGTCCCGTCCGTGGCCAAGAGCAGGCCCGCCACCGCCGTCGTCCTCAATCCCGGCGCCCCGGCCTACGCCGCCGTGCGGATCAGCGGCGGCGGCGTCCACGAGGACAACCGTGTCGTGTCCTCCTTCAGCGTCAACCTGTTCGCCGCCGACGGGCCGGCCGAGGGCAGCAAGGTCGTCTCCGCCCCCGCCGGCGGCATCGCCGTGAACGACGCGGTCGCGAAGACGGGCTACTGGACGCCGGAGCTGCGCAACGGGGCCGACGAGTTCTGAGCCCGGCTCAGGGCGCCCGGGTGATCCAGCGCTGGAGCGCGATGTGCGTGGCGTCGTCCAGCCTGCACAGCGCCTCGATGGCGGCGAGGTCACCCGGCAGCGGCGCGACGCCGGCCGTGGTGAGGGCCGCGTGCAGGTCGAGGCGGCGGCGGTCCGTCGGCTCCAGCGGGACGGAGAGGCGTGCCGCCGGAGCGGGAGGGGCCGGCGGCGCGCCGTGCGACGCCGGAGCGGGAGGGGCCGGCGGCGCGCCGTGCGCCGCAGGCGGCTCCTCCGGGAGATCGGCCAGGTACGCGGCGGGGAACCGGTACGGGTCCAAGTCCGACAGCGACGTCGGGGCCGTGGGGAAAGGACGGAGCTCGGTCATGCGTGCCTCCTCGGTTGTCCTGCCACTGAGGGAGGGGACAGCGCTCGGGCCGAGGCGGGTTGCAGGGCCATCGCCATACCACCCGAATGCCGCATTCGCGGCCCCGCTCCGGAGTCAGGGGTTCAGGGGCTTCGCGAAGCAGCGGCTGTTGTCGTAGTCGCGGTAGTGGCCGAACTTCGCGCACGGCTCATAGCCGCTGGAGGTGTACAGGGCGATCGCCTCCGGCTGGGCCGTCCCCGTCTCCAGGACCATGCGCGTGCGGCCCGCCGCGCGGGCGTCGTCCTCCAGGGCCGCCAGGATGCGGCGGGCCAGGCCCAGGCCGCGGGCCTCGGGGACCACGTACATGCGCTTGAGCTCGGCGTCGCCGTCGGCGTAGCCCTGGTCGTTGGTGTCCTGGGTGCGCCAGGCGCCGGACGCGACCGGGCGGCCCTCGTCGTCGTACGCGAGGAGGTAGAGGCCGTGCGGCGGCGCGAACATCCCGGGGTCGAGGGGAGTGGCGTCGCCCTCACCGCCGTAGCGGACCACGTACTCCTGCATGACCTCGTCCTGGAGCTTCACCGCGTCGGGGTGGTCATAGGTGGTGGGGCGTATGTTCATGTTGAAGAGTGTATGGGTATGCGGGCTCGTGTGGTCGGTACTCTCCTTGGATGCTCACTGTGACGTCCGTCAATGTCAATGGTCTCCGGGCCGCCGCCAAGAAGGGCTTCGTGGAGTGGCTCGCCGGCACCTCCGCCGACGCCGTCTGCCTGCAGGAAGTCCGCGCCGAGGAGTCCCAGCTCCCCGCCGAGGTGCGCGCGCCCGAGGGCTGGTTCACCGCGCACGCGCCCGCCGCCGCCAAGGGGCGTGCCGGGGTCTCCCTCTATACCCGGCGTGAGCCGGACGCCGTGCGCGTCGGCTTCGGTTCGAGCGAGTTCGACTCCAGTGGGCGGTACATCGAGGCCGACCTTCCCGGCGTCACCGTCGCCAGTCTGTACCTGCCCAGCGGCGAGGTCGGCACCGAGCGCCAGGACGAGAAGATCCGTTTCATGGACGAGTTCCTGCCGTACCTGAAGGAGCTCAAGGAGCGCGCCGCCGCCGACGGCCGCGAGGTCGTCGTCTGCGGCGACTGGAACATCGCCCACCGCGAGGCCGACCTCAAGAACTGGAAGGCCAACCAGAAGAACGCCGGCTTCCTGCCCGAGGAGCGGGCCTGGCTCGGGCGGGTCTTCGAGGAGGCGGCGTACGTGGACGTCGTGCGCGCCCTCCACCCCGACCAGGACGGGCCCTACTCCTGGTGGTCCTACCGCGGCCGCGCCTTCGACAACGACAGCGGCTGGCGCATCGACTACCAGGTCGCCACCCCGGGGCTCGCCGCCAAGGCCGTGAAGGCCTTCGTCGAGCGGGCCGCCACCCACGCGGAGCGCTGGAGCGACCATGCGCCCGTCACCGCGGTGTACGAACTCTAGGCGGGAATTCCTCCGGTGCTTTTCGGACACCTCTGCATGGGCGTGGCCCTTCTGTATTAGCGTGCTCGGGAATTCCATGGAGCCGTGCCGGGGGGAATCGTTGAGCGCTCGTATTCTGGTCGCCGAGGACGACGCGAAACAGTCACGGCTCATTCGCGTCTATCTCGAACGCGAGGGTCACGCCGTCCAGGTCGTGGCCGACGGGCGCACCGCGCTGGAGAAGGCCCGCGCCATCCGGCCGGATCTGATCGTGCTCGACGTGATGCTCCCGTACGTCGACGGCCTCGACGTGTGCCGCATTCTGCGCGCCGAGGCCTCCGACGTGCCGATCCTGCTGCTCACCGCCCGCTCCACCGAGGAGGACATGCTCCTCGGCCTCGACCTCGGCGCCGACGACTACCTCACCAAGCCCTACAGCCCCCGCGAACTCACCGCCCGGGTGCGGGCCCTGCTCCGCCGCTCGGCGCGGGGCGCGGCGGCGGCCGCCGGGGACGCCCTGCTCCGGGTCGGTGACGTCGAGCTGGACACCGCGCGGTTCGAGGTGCGCGTGGCCGGCCGGTCCGTGGCGCTGACCTCGAAGGAGTTCTCCATCCTGGAGACCCTGGCCCGCGAACCGGGCCGGGTCTTCACCCGGGCCCAGATCATCGAGCGCGTCTTCGGCTTCGACCGGGACGTTCTGGAGCGGACCGTCGACGCGCACATGCGCAACCTGCGGCTCAAGGTCGAGGACGAACCGAACCGGCCGCGGTATCTGGAGACCGTGTACGGGCGCGGGTACCGGCTCGCCGACGGCGGCACGGCGGCCGGGGGCGACGCGTGAGCTTCCGTGTGCGGGTGCTCGGGCTCGTGCTGCTCGTCGCCGTCGCCGCCACCGCCGCGACCGCGTGGCTGACCCTGCGGCAGGCCACCAGCCAGCTCCGCGAGTCGGCCGCCGCCGACCGCCGGGTGACCGCCCGGATCACCGACGACCTCCTCCGGTACGGGCAGACCCACGGCACCTGGGACGGGGTCGCCGGGGTCGTCCGTACCCTCGCCCTCGACACCGGTCAGCGCATCCGGATCAGTACGGCCGACCAGGGCCAGATCGCCGACTCCGACACCGTCCTCGGCCGCGAACCGCGCCCCGGCGGCACCGCGCCGCCCCTCCTCGTCGACCCCCGGCCCACGCTGGCCCTGCCCACCTGGGAGTACTTCCCCTCCGTCGCCAAGGTCACCGCGAGCGCCATCGACGCGTACGCGAACGGCGTGGCCTACGCCGCCTGCCTGACCCGCGCCGGGCACACCGTGACCACCCGCCCCGGCGACACCGGCGTGCCCGTCTTCACCGACGCCGGGGCCCGGGGGGCGGAGACCGGCCGGGGCGCCTCCTGCGTCAAGCAGGAGCAGGTCCGGGCCGCCGGCAGCGACCTGGACGCCGTCCTCGGCTGCGAGGTCGTCCGGCAGCCGGCGCGCGCCGCCTGCCTGCAGCGGGTGTTCCACGAGCGGACCGCGAGCGTCGCCCCGCAGCCCCTCAGCGTCCACCTCGGCGCCCTGGACGACACCGGGGCCGGCAGGACGCTCGCCGTCGGCCCCACCGCGGCCGTCGCCGCGGGCGTCGCGGGGGCGGCCGTCGTCTGCGCGCTGCTCCTGAGCCGGGCGGTCCTGCGGCCGGTACGGGCGCTCACCGCGGCCTCCCGGGGCCTCGGCGAGGGCGATCTGGCGCGGCGCGTGCCCGGCGCGGGCCGGGACGAGATCGCCGCACTCGGGCGCTCCTTCAACCGCATGGCCGACTCGCTCCAGGAGAGCGAGGAGCGGCAGCGGCGCCTGGTCGGGGACATCGCGCACGAGCTGCGCACCCCGCTGGCCAACCTCCGGGGCTATCTGGAGGCGCTGCGCGACGGGGTCCTTGAGCCCGATCCCGAGCTGCTCGACTCGCTCCACGAGGAGGTGCTCCTCCAGCAGCGGATCGTCGACGACCTGCAGGACCTCGCGCTCGCGGAGGCGGGAGCCCTCACGTACCACCGGCGCGAGCTGGACGCGCGTGAGCTCGTGGAGGCCTGCCGTACCGCGCACGGCGCGCTGGCCTCGGCCGCAGGGGTGCTGCTGACCAGCGACATCGCCGATCCCGCCCGTCGAGTGCCGCTGTACGGCGATCCCGGGCGGCTGCGCCAGGCGCTGAGCAACCTGGTCGGCAACGCGGTACGGCATACGTCTCCCGGGGGCGGCGTCCGGCTGGAACTGGCCGAACGGGACGAGATGGTCCGGATCGCGGTCCGGGACACGGGCAGCGGGATCCCGGCGGAGCAGCTGCCGCGCCTCTTCGACCGCTTCTGGCGGGCGGACGCGGCGCGCGGGCGGGCGACCGGGGGCAGCGGCCTCGGTCTGTCGATCGCCCGGCAGATCGTCGCCGACCACCACGGGGCCATCGAGGTGGAGAGCGAGGTGGGCGTCGGCACCGTCTTCACGATCGTGCTGCCCGCGCCGTCCTAGGCCCGGTCGGGGGTGGCCCCCGGGGGAGCCCCGGGGGCCGTTCCGCTAGGTCAGCACTGGTTGCGCGCGCCGTTGTTGATGAGCAGGCTGTCCTTGATCCAGCCCGAGACGCCGGTGCTGTTGTCCCGGATGTGGGACCACGTGCCGCCCTGGCCGCTCACCCAGCAGTGCAGGGTGAGGCTGTGGCTCATCTGCGCCTGGCCGTGCGACACGCACTCGGTCGTGGGGCCGGAGCGGATGTTCACGGAGTTGGAGTTCGTGCCGCCTCCCGCGTTGTCCTTGTTCGACCAGCCGGGCTGGGTGCACGCGGCGGCGTCGGTGGGCGCCGCGACGGCCGTGGTGGGCAGGACAAGTCCACCGGTGGCCACGGCGGCACCGAAGGCCACCGCGGCGAGCTTCGTCCGAAGACGCATCAATCTCTCCTGAACTCTGGGGAATTCCCGCTCGGTCCGAGCGGGGCCTGTTCGTTCGTTCGAGTACGGAGAAAGAATTGCGTCGCCGAGTGCGGCAGTTCAATGCCCGGCGGCCTCCTCGGCCGCTTTTGTGCGGTGGCGTACAAGGGGATTCGCGCGGCGCTCGTGAGTATTTCCGGACTGTTGTGCGGGCGTTCGCCGAGGAGCCGCGGAATTCCGGTCGGCGATATTCCGCGCGCCCTGGCTGCGGGGCCCGTCGGCGCCTCGGCCGTCCGGTCCCGCCGGAGGCTCCCGTACCGGGTCGGTGGAAAGCGGCCAGCCCGGTCCCGGAGGTCGGTCCGGCAGGTTGGCCGCTTTCTGTCGGGCCGTCAGATGTGCTCGGATGTCGCTCAGGTGCCCGCCAGCGCCTCCGTCGGGGACAGCCGGCTCGCGCGGACCGCCGGGTAGAGGCCGGCGATCACCCCGATCAGGAGCGTGGACGCAACCCCCGCCGCGCTCGCCCAGACCGGGACGACCGTGGGCCAGCCGCGGGAGGTCGCGTACACGGCGGTGATCAGGGTGCCGAGCACGGTGCCGCCGAGGCCGCCGATCACGGACAGGAGCAGCGACTCCGTCACGAACTGGGTGCGGATCTGGCCCCGGGTGGCGCCCAGGGCCCGGCGCAGGCCGATCTCCGGGCGGCGCTCCAGGACCGAGATCACCATGGTGTTGCCGACCCCGACCCCGCCGACGAGCAGGGCGACCCCGCCGAGGCCGAGGAGCAGCCCGGTGAGGGCCGACTCGGTGGCCTCGCGGGCGGCGAGGGCGTCGGACGGGCGGGAGATCTGGACCTCGCCGGGCTTCTCGGGGAAGGCGGTGGCGGCGAGCACGGACCGTACGGCCGAGACCTGGCTGTCCTCGGTCCGTACGTACACGGTCGACGGATGCCCGCCGAAGCGGAGGTACGTACGGGCCGCCGGCCAGCCGACGAGCGCCGCGTTGTCCAGCTCCGGGGCGAGGGGCACCGGGTCGAGGACGCCGACCAGCGAGAACCAGCGGCCGCCGAGCCAGACCCGGGTGCCGGGGGTGTACACGTCCAGCCGCTGGGCGGCGGTGGAGCCGAGCACGACGGCCGGGTACGTCTCGGTCGCCGCGTCCAGCCAGCGTCCGCGGTGGAGCCGGCCGCCCACGGCGGGCAGCAGCTCGCGGCCCGCGGCGAGCACGTCGAGCGAGCCGGTGCGGCCGACGGCGATGCGTTCGTTGCGGTAGATGTGCGCGCCGGTCGCGCCGGTGGCCGCGACCTGGCGCACGGGCGGGATGCGGTCGATCATCGTCACGGACTCGGCCGGGAGTTCGGCCTTGCCGCCTTCGAGGGTGTTGCCGGGGGCGACCCGCAGCAGGTTGGTACCGAGCGCGTCGAGCCTGCGGTCCACCTCGGCCCGGCCCGAGCCGGAGATCCCGACGACGGCGATCATGGCGGCGACGCCGATCGCGATGCCGAGCGCGGACAGGAACACCCGGAGCGGGCGGGTGCGCAGCCCGGTGCCGCCGAGCCGCACGATGTCGGCGGGGCGCAGGCGCGCGGCGCGCAGGGGTCTGCTGTCGGCGCGCAGGGGTCTGCTGTCGGGGCCGGTCGGCCTCTTGTCGGGGCCGGTCGGCCCGTCGCGCCCGTCGCGCATGTCACGCCCGCCGCGATCCGTCATCGGACGGCCTCCGTCGCCGTGTCCGCGACGACGTGACCGTCGCGCATCTCGATGCGGCGGGGGAGCGCGGCGGCGATGTCGCGGTCGTGGGTGATGATCACGACCGTCGTGCCGGACGCGTGGAGTTCGCGGAGCAGGCCGAGGACCGCGGCGCCCGACGCGGAGTCCAGGTTGCCGGTCGGCTCGTCCGCGAGCAGGACCGCCGGCTCGCCGACGACCGCGCGGGCCACCGCCACCCGCTGGCGTTCGCCGCCGGAGAGCTGGTGGGGCAGGTGGTGGACGCGGTGGCTGAGGCCGACCCGGTCCAGGGCGGCCGCCGCGCGGGCCCGTCGGCGGCGCAGTGGCGCTCCGGCGTAGAGCAGCCCGTCGGCGACGGAGTCCAGGACCGGTACACCGACCGCCAGATGGAACTGCTGGAAGACGAAGCCGATCCGGGTGGCCCGCAGCGCCGAGACCTCGCGGTCGGTCAGCGCCGCCACGTCGTGCCCGTCGACCAGGACCCGGCCGGCCGAGGGCCGGTCCAGGCTGCCCATCAGGTTGAGCATGCTGGACTTGCCCGAGCCCGACGGGCCGACGATCGCGACCAGTTCGCCCCGGCCGACCCGCAGGCTCACGTCCCGTACGGCCGCGACACCCCCGGGGTACGTCTTCGAGACCGCTTCGAACTCCACGACCGGCGCCGGAGAAGTGGGAGAGTCCGTCACTGCGGGACCCTCACCTTCAGGCCCTCGCGGACCGCCGCGCCGCTCACTTCGACCCGGCCGTCCGCGAAGAGACCGGTCTTCACCGCCACGAACGTGCCCTCCGAGGTCTCCAGGCCGTGCCCGCCCTCGGCGAGGGCCACGAGCGCGGCGACCGGGACGGTCAGGACGTCCTTGCGCTCGCGCCCCACGTACTCGACCGTGACGGGGCCGCTCTCCAGCCGCCCGATCGCCCGCTGGTCCGCGATCGTGATCGTCACCGGAACGGTCGCGGCCGCCCCGCCCGAGCCGCCCGAGGTGCCGCCGTCCCCTCCGCCACCCCCCTCGGGCGCGGTCGCGCGGTTCCCGACGGACGTCACCTTCCCCCCGACCGGGCGCCCGTCGGGCAGGTGCACGGTGACCTCGGTGTCCCGTACGGCCCAGGTCGCCTCCAGGGCCGAGGCGTCCACGACGACCTTCCGGCTCGTGCCCGTGTACGTCAGGGCGTTCTCGGAGACCGCCGCGCCCAGGCGGACGCCCGCGTGGCCGATCCTGACCGTCCCCGAGGCGTAGACGACGTCGCCGACACCGATCCGGCCGGTCCGGGGGAGCCCCAGGGACTTCTGCCAGCGCTTGACCGCGTCGACGGTGCCGGAGGTGTACTGCTCGTCCACCGTGAAGCCCTTGTAGCCGAGCGCGGCGAGGTTCGACTCGAACTGCAGGACGTCCATGCCGCGCATCGGGACGGCGGCCGGCGGGGGCCCGGACGGCGGCGACGTGGGGGCCGCCGACCCCTTCCCGGGCGCCCCGGAGTTCCCGGCCGTCCCCGAGTTTTCGGGTGTCCCCGAGTTCCCGGCCGTCCCCGAGTTCCCGGTCGTCCCCGAGTCCGGCCCTTCCGGGGCACCGGCGCCCCCCGGCGTCGGTGCCCCGGAGGGCCGGACGTTCTCGTTCTCCGCGCGCCCGAGCCCCAGTTCGCGATACATCGGCAGGGTTCCGTACAGCAGCACCACGGGCCGGTCGTCCACCCGCAGCAGCGCGTCCCCGCGCTCGGCGCGGGCGCCCGGCTCGGGGAGCCAGGTGACGGTGCCGGTCGCCTTGACCGGCAGCGGTATCTCGGCCCCGTACCCCAACTGGCCGTCCACCTTGGTCCGTTCGACGAGAGTGGCCCGGGTGACCGCGACCGTGGAATCCGGGCGCGGGGGCGCCGCCGGGTTCTCCGGGCCGCCGCCGCCGAGGCCGAGCGCGCCCCCTATGGCGACCGCCGTCACCACCACGAACCCCGAGGCCACGAGCAGGGTCCGCGCTCGGCGCCGCCGCGTCGGCGCGGGGTCCTCGGCGACCGGTTCGCTCTCCTCCGTGGCGTACGACTTCGTGGCGTACGACTCCATGCCGTCCGTCTCCGTGCCGTCCGGCCCCGTGGCCTGCGGGCCCGTGCCGTACGTCTCCGTGCCCGTCATGTCAGGTCAGCCCTTGCCCGCGCCCGCGTCGACCGGGTCGCCGATGATCGGCGCGCAGGTGCGCGTGGCCCGCTTTGCGCCGGCCGAGGTCTGGTCCCACTGGGCGTCGCCGTAGACGTTTCCGTCGGGTCCGGGCTCGGGGAAGTCGGGCGCGCCGTTCTTCTGCATGCACTCCGCGTACTCGCGCCGGACCTTGATCTGCTCGGGCGAGAGCTTCGGCGCGAGGCTCTTCTCGACGCTCTCGGGGACGGGCGGGTTGAGCGAGGCGCACTTCTGTGAGGCCCGCAGATACGTCGGGTCCTTCTTGAGCGCGGCGTTGTCGCCGAGGTCGATCTGGCCCTTGGCGTCGGGGTCGGGGGCGTCGAAGCCGTTCTCCCGCAGGCACTTCACGAAGGCGCGCTTGCCGTCGATGTACGCGGCGAGCTCGCCACCGCCGCTGCCGTCACCGCCGGCGCCGCCCGAACCTCCGGACGTGGCGGCGGTGGTGGCGCCGCCGGCCGTCGGTACCTTCGAGCCGCCGTCGTCGCTGCCGCATCCGGCGAGTGCCAGGGCCATGGCCGACGCGGCGGCGGCCATCAGTACGCGGTTGGTCGTCCTCATGGGCCGACCGTAGGGCGGAGGTGATGAAGAACCTTTGAAGAACCTGTCACGCGATCATGAGGGGCGAGCCGACACCCTCAGGTGGGGTTCAGGGCTCGCGCAGCCGTCGGTCGAGGGCCATCGAGAGTTCCGCCTCGACCACGCTCTTCGCGAGCGGGCGCAGCCGCTGGATGTCCTTCTCCTCCGCGTGGGTGCGCAGGAGTTCGGTGAAGAGCCCGGCCAGCGCGTCCGCGTGCTCGCGCACCGCCCGCCCCGCCTCCAGGACGGCCGCGAGCGGGACGCCCTCCTTCACCAGGGCGGCGGAGACGTCGAGCAGCCGGCGGCTGATGTGGACGATGGCGTCGCCGTCGGTGGCGAGGTAGCCGAGGTCGAGGGCGGCCAGCAGGTTCTCGGGGGTGACCTCGCCCGCGAAGTAGTCGGCGAGTTCCTGCGGGGTGAGCCGGACCGGTTCCTCCTCGCTCGGTTCGCCGAGGCCGAGCACCTCGCTGACGTCCTTGCCGCTCTCGAAGGCGGTGTTGAGGTCGGCGATGCCGTTGAGGGTGTGGCCGCGTTCGAGGAGGGCGGCGATCGTGCGGAGCTTGGCCAGGTGGTGCTCGTCGTACCAGGCGATCCGGCCCTCGCGGCGGGGCGGTGCGATCAGTCCGCGCTCGCGGTAGAAGCGCAGGGTGCGCACGGTGATGCCGGCCTCGGCGGCGAGCTCGTCCATGCGGTACTCGCGTACGCCTGTCACGCCCGCCTTCCCGTCCGCCTTCACGTCTTCCGATCGTTCTGCCACGCCCGCCAGCCTATGTTGTACCGCCGGTAACTTTCCCTTGCCGGACCCCTACCGCTCGGTATGCCGCTGCTCTACAGTCCCGATTGTGCCAGTGATCGCTGGCGTAATGGGCAGGGCCGGGCGCATGGGAGGCGGCATGGCGAAGCACGAGCACGTACGAGTGGCGGTGATCGGATCGGGGTTCGGCGGACTCGGGGCGGCCGTCCGGCTGCGCCGCGAGGGGATCACCGACTTCGTCGTCCTGGAGCGGGCCGACTCCGTCGGCGGCACCTGGCGCGACAACAGCTACCCGGGCTGCGCCTGCGACGTCCCGTCGCACCTGTACTCCTTCTCCTTCGCGCCCAACCCGGACTGGCCCCGCACCTTCTCGGGGCAGCGTCACATCCGCGCCTATCTCGAGCACGTCACCGACACCTTCCGGCTCCGCCCGCACCTGCGGCTGAACCACGAGGTGACCCTGATGCGCTGGGACGGCGACGAGCTGCGCTGGGAGATCGAGACCAGCCAGGGCTCCTTCACCGCCGACGTCATCGTCTCGGCCACCGGCCCGCTCTCCGACCCGAAGGTCCCCGACATCCCGGGGCTCGCCGACTTCCCCGGCAAGGTCTTCCACTCGGCGCGCTGGGACCACGACTACGACCTGACCGGCAAGCGCGTCGCCATGGTCGGCACCGGCGCCTCCGCGATCCAGATCGTGCCCGCGATCCAGCCGCAGGTCGGCCGGCTCACCCTCTTCCAGCGCACGCCCCCGTGGGTGATGCCCCGCATGGACCGCGCCATCACGGGCGCCGAGCGCTGGCTCCACCGCACGCTCCCCTTCACCGGCACCGCGCGCCGGGGCCTGCTCTGGGGCATCCGCGAACTCCAGGTGAGCGCCTTCACCAAGCGCCCCGGCGAGCTGGGCCTCGTCGAGTCGCTCGCCAAGGCCAACATGGCCAAGTCGATCAAGGACCCGGCGCTGCGGGCCAAGCTGACGCCCTCGTACCGCATCGGCTGCAAGCGCATCCTGCTCTCCAACGCCTACTACCCGGCGCTGGCGCAGCCCAATGTCGACGTCGTCGCGTCCGGCCTTCGCGAGGTGCGCGGCTCGACCGTCGTGGCCGCCGACGGGACGGAGACCGAGGTCGACGCGATCGTCTTCGGCACGGGGTTCCACGTCACCGACATGCCGATCGCCGACCGGGTGGTGGGCGCCGACGGCGTCGCGCTCTCCGAGGCCTGGAAGGGCGGGGTCCAGTCGCTGCGCGGCGCGACCGTCGACGGCTTCCCCAACTGGATGACGATCATCGGGCCCAACACGGGCCTCGGGAACTCCTCCATGATCCTGATGATCGAGTCCCAGCTGAACTACATGGCCGACTACCTCCGCCAGCTCGACGTCCTCGGAGGCCGCGCGGCCCTCGCCGCCCGGCCCTCCGCCGTCGGCGCCTGGAACCGCCGGGTGCAGGACCGGATGGAGCGGACCGTGTGGAAGTCGGGCGGCTGCGACAGCTGGTACCTCGACGCCGACGGCCGCAACACCACGCTGTGGCCGGGGACGACGAGCGAGTTCCGGCGCGAGACGCGACGGGTGGACCTCGCCGAGTACGAGGTGCTGAGGCCGACGGCGGCGGAGGAACGGCCGAAGCGGCCGGGCCGTACGCCCCGGAAGAAGGAGACGGTCAAGTGAGCCGGCTCTTCGGATCCCGTACGGGATCGCTCCCGCACCCGCAGGAGCTCATCGCCGTCTCCGCCGACGGCGCCCGCGTCCACGTCGAGGTGTACGGCCCCGAGGGCGCCCCGGCCGTGGTCCTGGCCCACGGCTGGACCTGCTCGATCGCCTTCTGGTCCGAGCAGATCCGCGACCTCGCCCGCGACCACCGGGTCATCGCCTACGACCAGCGCGGCCACGGCCTCACCCCCGCCCCCGCGGACCCGGCCGGCTACTCGACCCGGGCGCTCGCCGACGACCTGGAGGCGGTGCTCGCCGCGACCCTCGCCCCGGGCGAGCGCGCCGTGCTGGCCGGGCACTCCATGGGCGGCATGACGCTGATGGCGGCCGCCACCCGGCCCGCCTTCCGCGAGCACGCCGCCGCGGCCCTGCTCTGCTCCACGGGCCCGTCCCGGCTCGTCGCCGAGTCCCTCGTCCTGCCGCTGCCGGCGGGTGGCGTACGGACCCGGCTCACGAAGGCGATCCTCGGCGCGCGGGCGCCGCTCGGGCCGGTCAACGCCGTGTCCCGGAAGATCCTCAAGTACGCCACGATGGGCCCCGGTTCGGCTCCCGAGCGGGTCGACGCCTGCGCCCGGATCGTGCACGCCTGCCCGCGCCGCGCCCGGGTGGCCTGGTCCCACGTCCTCGGAGAGCTGGACCTCGAAGCGGGCGTACGGGAGTTGGAGCTGCCCGTGGCCGTGATCGCGGGCACGGCCGACCGGCTCACCCCGCCCGTCCACTCCCGGGGCCTGGCGGCGGCGCTGCCCCAGAGCGTGGGCCTGGAGGAGCTGGCGGGTATGGGTCACATGACGCCGGTGGAGGCGCCGGAGGCGGTGACCGCGCGGATACGCGCCCTCGTCACGACGTACCTGCCCGTGGAGCAGCAGAAGAAGGAGGAAGTGGCATGAGCAGGGTCAGCCTGGAGGGCCAGGTCGCGGTCGTCACCGGGGCGGCCCGTGGGGTCGGTGAACTCCTCGCCCGCAAACTCTCGGCGCGCGGCGCGAAACTCGCGCTCGTCGGCCTGGAGCCGGACGAGCTGAAGCAGGTCGCGGGCCGGCTGCACACCGAGGCGGACTGGTGGCACGCCGACGTCACCGACCACGAGGCGATGGCCCGGGTGGCCGCCGAGGTCAAGGAGCGCTTCGGGAAGGTCGACATCGTCGTGGCCAACGCGGGCGTCGCGGCGGGCGGCCCGTTCGTGGACTCCGACCCGGCCGCCTGGCGGCGGGTCATCGAGGTGAACCTGATCGGCGGGGCGGTGACGGGACGCGCGTTCCTGCCCGTCCTGATGGAGTCGCGCGGCTACTTCCTGCAGATCGCCTCGCTCGCCGCGATGACCCCGGCGCCGATGATGACGGCGTACTGCGCCTCCAAGTCGGGCGTCGAGGCCTTCGCGCACAGCCTGCGCGCCGAGGTCGGCTACAAGGGGGTGAAGGTCGGCGTCGGCTACCTCTCCTGGACCGACACGGACATGGTGCGGGGCGCGGACCAGGACGACGTGATGAAGGAGCTGCGGCAGCGGCTGCCCTGGCCGTCCAACCGCACGTACCCGCTGGGCCCGGCCGTGGACCGGATCGTGGCCGGCATCGAGCGGCGCTCCGCGCACGTCTACGCCCAGTGGTGGCTGCGCGGGATGCAGGCGTCGCGCGGCTATCTGCCGGGGATCATCGCCACGGTCGGGCAGCGCGAGATGAGGCGCTTCGAACCCCGTCTGGGCGGGGTCTCCAAGGGCCTCGTGGGCGCGGGCGGGGCGGCCGACGAGGCGGCGCGTACGGAGAGTGCCTGATCGAAATGCGCGGAATGTTCCGCCGTGCCACGCTGGTCGAGGCCCAGGGGCGAGACGCCCCGATCCCCTCACACCCGTCTAGGAGTGAACTTTCATGGGCATGAAGGACCAGTTCCAGGACAAGGCGAAGCAGGCCGCCGAGCAGGCGAAGCAGCGCATGGGCAACGCGCGGGACGAGGCGTCCGAGCGAGCCTCCCAGGCCAAGCGCCCCTCCGACGAGGAGCAGCGCCGGGCCCAGCAGGAGGCCCAGGACCGCTTCGACCAGGACTACGACGCCTGACGTCTGTCCGACGAGGACCGCTCAGGTCCTCCGAGAAGGCGCACCCGGGACGCCGGGTGCGCCTTTCGCGCGCGTACCGGGGGTGTCGCACATCACACGCCACGCGTCCGTCGTCCGCGTAGCGTGCGGATCATGCCCGAACTGCAGCTGCTCCGTGCCGACCACGCGCCCGCGCTCCTCTCCTTCGAGACGGAGAACCGGGCGTACTTCGCCGCCCATGTGCCCGACCGCGGGGACGCGTACTTCGAGGAGTTCGGAGACCGGCACCGGGCGCTGCTCGACGAGCAGGAGGCCGGCACGGTCCGGATGCACGTGCTGGTGGGGGACGGGGGCGAGGTCCTCGGCCGGTTCAACCTCGTCGACCTGGCCGACGGCGGCGCCGACCTCGGGTACCGGGTCGCCGAGAAGGCCACCCGCCGCGGGGTGGCCTCGTCCGGCGTACGGGAGCTGTGCCGGCTCGCCGTCGAGGAGTACGGCCTGAGCCGGCTGACCGCCGTCACCACCGTCGACAACACCGCCTCCCGCTCTGTCCTCACCCGCCTCGGGTTCGGCGCCGTCGGCAGCGTCACCCTCGACGGGAAGCCCGGAGTCGCCTACGAGCTGGACCTCGGCGGCAGCTTCGGCCGGGAGCGGTCCGGCACGTCGGCGTAGCCCGGCGGGTTCGCGGCGGGGGTCTCGGCGAGGAGCGAGAGCGCCACCTCGACGGCGTCGTCCAGCTGGGCGTGCCGGCCCTCGGCCCAGTCCAGCGGGGTGCGCAGGATCGCCAGGTCCGGTTCCACGCCCTGGTTCTCGACGGACCAGCCGTACTCGGGGAACCAGGCGGCGTTCATCGGCACCGTGATCTGCGTGCCGTCGCCGAGCCGGTGGCGGCCGGTCATGCCGACCACCCCGCCCCAGGTGCGTTGGCCCACCACCGGGCCGAGGCCGAGGATTTTGAAGGCGGCCGTGATCATGTCGCCGTCCGACGAGGTCGCCTCGTCGGCGAGGGCCACGACCGGGCCGCGTGGGGCGTTCGAGGCGTAACTGACCGGCTGGGCGTTCCTCGTCAGGTCCCAGCCCAGGATCTTGCGGGTCAGCTTCTCCACGACCAGTTCGCTGATGTGCCCGCCCGCGTTGCCGCGCACGTCCACGATCAGGGCCGGCCGGGAGACCTCCATCCGCAGGTCCCGGTTGAACTGGGCCCAGCCGGAGCCGCCCATGTCGGGGATGTGCAGATACCCGCACTTGCCGCCGCTGACCTCCCGTACCACCGCCCGCCGTTTGGCCACCCAGTCCTGGTAGCGCAGCGGCCGCTCGTCGACCAGCGGCACGATCGCGACCCGGCGGGCGCGCCCCTGGCCCTCCGCGGGCTGGAAGGTCAACTCGACCGTCGTGCCGCCCGAGGCGGCCAGCAGCGGATACGGGCCGGTCACCGGGTCCACCGGGCGGCCGTCCACATGGGTGAGGACCGCGCCCTCCCGGATGCCGGTGCCCGCGAGCGGCGAGCGGGCCTTGGAGTCGGAGGAGTCGCCGGGCAGGATCCGCTTGACCATCCAACCGCCCTCCCGGTGCACGAGGTTGACGCCGAGCAGCCCCATCGCCCGCTGGTAGTGCGGGGGTCCCTCGTTGCGCCGCGCGGGGGTCACGTACGCGTGCGAGGTGCCCAGCTCGCCCATGACCTCCCGCAGCAGGTCGGCGAAGTCGTCGGGGGTCGCGACCCGTTCGACGAGCGGGCGGTACTGGTCGAGGACGGCCGGCCAGTCCACGCCGCACATGTCGGGGTCCCAGAAGTAGGAGGCGACGATCCGGCCCGCCTCCTCGTACGCGCCGCGCCACTCCGCCTCGGGGTCGACCTCGTGCATGATCCGCCGCAGGTCGATGTAGACGGTCGAGTCGCCGTCCCCGGACTCCGTCGACGGCACCGCCCGCAGCTCGCCCTCGTCGGCGACGACGAGCCGCGATCCGTCCCCGCTGACCGCGAACCAGTCCAGGTGCTGCACCAGTTCGGTCTTGCGGGCCTTGGTGATGTTGAAGTACTCCAGGGTCGGCCGGCCCGTCATGTCGGCCGGGTTGGCGAAGGTCTCGCCGAGCGCACCGGAGATCGGCCAGCGCAGCCAGACCAGTCCTCCGCCGCTGACCGGGTGCAGCGCCGAGTACTTGGAGGCGGACACCGGGAACGGGGTGACCCGGTCCGCGAGCCCCTCCACCTCCACGATCGTCATGCCCTCCGCGGCGACGACCGCGCCGCCCTCGGGCTCCGTCTCCGCCGGGTCCATGCCGCCCGCAGCCGGCCGTCCGTCGGGCAGCAGCGCGAAGGGGGACGGGGTCGCGGAGGAGAGCGGTACGAGATAGGGGCGGCAGCCCAGCGGGAAGGACAGGTCGCCGGTGTGCACGTCGTACACCGGGTCGAAGCCGCGCCAGGAGAGGAAGGCGAGGTAGCGGCCGTCGCGGGTGAAGACCGGGTTCTCGTCCTCGAAGCGGCCGTTGGTGACGTCCACGATCGTCCGGGGACCCGGCCCGCCGATCCGGGCCATCTTGATCTGCCGCAGGGAGCGGCCGATGCCCGGGTGCGCCCAGGTCAGCCAGGTCCCGTCGGGGGAGAAGGCCAGGTCGCGGACCGGCCCGTTGATGGACCGGATCAGCTCGGTCGCCTCTCCGTCGGAGTCCTCGGTCGCGTCGATGAGCAGCAGCCGGCCGTCGTGGGAGGCGATGGCGAGCCGTTCGCCGTCCGGGTCGGCGATCATCTCCTCGACCCGGCCCAGTTCGCCGCTCGCGAGCCGGCGCGGTTCGCGGTCGCCGCTGGCGCGCGGCAGATACGCGACCTCGATGGCGTCCTCGCCCTCCGCGTCGGTGACGTAGGCGACCTGGCCGCCGCTGCCCAGCATCTCCGGCAGCCGGACCCGTACCCCCGGCGTGTCCGTGATGGTGCGGGCCGGGCCGTCGCGGTGGGTGAGCCAGTACAGGCTGCCGCGCACGGAGACCGCGCTGGCCCGCCCGGTGTCGTCGACCGAGAGCGCGTCCACGTGGTTGGCCGCCGGGACCTGGTAGGGCCGCCGTCCTGCGCGCGGGCCGCCGAGCCGTACCTCCAGCTTGCGCGGCACGGCGTCGGGGACGGTCAGGTCGTCGACGATCCACAGGTCGCCCGCGCACTGGTAGACCACCCGCCGCCCGTCGCTGGAGGCGTGCCGGGCGTAGAAGGCGTCGTGGTCGGTGTGGCGGCGCAGGTCGGTGCCGTCGGGCAGGCAGGAGTAGAGGTTGCCGACGCCCTCGTGGTCGGAGAGGAACGCGATCCGGCCGGCCACGAACATCGGCGCGTCGAGATGGCCGCCGATGTCCGGCACCAGCTGATCCCCGTGCAGCCAGAGCCGGCCGGTGGCGCCGCCGCGGTAGCGCTTCCAGGAGGCAGGCTCGTGCGGGGGCTTCCCGGTGAGCAGGAGCGTGCGGCGCTCGCCCGCCAGGTCGGCCACCGCGATGTCCGACACCGGCCCCCAGGGCATCCGGCCGCCGGGGGACCCGTCGGTGGGGACGGTGTAGGCCCAGGAGTAGTACGAGAACGGCTGGCCGTGCGAGGAGACCGCGAGGATGTCGCCCTCCGGTGACCAGGAGCAGACCCGGGTGTCGGTGGAGCCCCAGTAGGTGAGCCGTCGCGAGGGGCCGCCCTCGACCGGCGCGAGATGGATCTCGGGGTCGAGGCTGCGCCAGGTCGTGTACGCGATGTGGCGGCCGTCGGGCGAGAAGCGGGGGTGGCCGACCCGGGTCCGGTCGACGGTCACCCGCCAGGCCCGGCCGGGGTGGTGGCCCTCGGGCACGAGGGGCGCGACCCAGAGGTCGTCCTCGGCCGCGAAGCACAGCAGCTCGTCGTGGAGGTGCGGGAAGCGGAGGTACGCGGCGTCTTCACTCACCTCCTCATGCTTTCCGCGGGGAGGGGGTGCGGCAACTCGTACGGGTGTGTGGGCGGGGCCCTTCAGGACCGGGGCCGGCCCTGTGGCCCAGGACACGTACGAAACGGTTTCGTTTCGCTGACGCCTCGGGTATCTTCGAACTGTACGAAACCGTTTCGTTCGAATGGGAGGCCGGTCATGGCTCGCAGTAGGCTCACACCAGAGCGTGAGTCGGAGCTGTACGGAGCCGTGCTGGAACTCCTGCGCGAGGTCGGTTACGACGCCCTCACCATGGACGCCGTCGCCGCCCGCACCCACTCCAGCAAGGCCACCCTCTACCGCCAGTGGGGGAGCAAGCCGGAGCTGGTCGCCAAGGCCATGCGCCACAACAAGCCCATCAAGCTCACCGAGATCGACACGGGCACCTTGCGTGGCGACTTCCAGGCGATCATGGCGCTGACCGACGACTGCCAGATGGAGAAGGACACCGCGCTGATGCGGGGTCTCGCCCAGGCGGTCCACACCAACCCCGATCTGCACCAGGCACTGCGCGAACTGCTCATCGAACCCGAGATGAGCAACCTGCGCGAAACCCTGGACCGAGCGGTGGCGCGGGGAGAGATCAGCGCCGACAACCCGGCGCTGAAGTACGTCCCGCACATGATCATCGGGGCGTTCGTCGCTCGTCCGCTGATCGACGATCAGCCGATCGACCACGCCTTCGTCATCGACTACGTCAACGCCGTGGTGCTCCCCTCACTCGGCGTCTGACCTCCCCGCAGCACCACCCGCACCATCCGCACCACCTGACGTCGAACCGCTCACGCCGTCGGGCCGGCTCCCCATGCCCTGTCCCACCACGAAATGGGAGTACGCCCCCGTGGCCACGTTCCTCTACAAGCTGGGTCGCTCCGCCTTCCGGCGCCGACGGCTCGTCGCCCTCCTGTGGGTGGCGCTTCTCGCCGTCGCCGGGGTCGGCGCGGCCACCGCGCCCGCCGCGACCTCCTCGTCCTTCTCGATCCCCGGCACGGAGGCCCAGAAGGCCTTCGACCTCCTCGAGCAGCGCTTCCCCGGCGGCAACGCCGACGGGGGCACCGCCCGGGTCGTGTTCAAGGCCCCCGAGGGCCAGAAGATGACCGACCCGGCCAACAAGGCCAAGGTCCAGGACGTGGTCGCCGAGCTGAAGGCCGGTTCCGACCAGGTCGCCCAGGTCACCGACCCGTACACCGCGCAGGCGGTCTCCAAGGACGGTTCGACCGCCTACGTCTCCGTCAGCTACAAGGTCTCCGGCATGGAGCTGAGCGACGCGACGCGCGAGGCCCTGCAGAAGACCGGGCACGACGCGCAGGGGAAGGGGCTCACCGTCGAGATCGGCGGTGACGCGCTCCAGACCATGCCCGAGACCGGCGCGGGCGAGATCGTCGGCGTGGTCATCGCCGGCATCGTGCTCGTCATCACC
This sequence comes from Streptomyces sp. NPDC047981, assembly GCF_040653315.1. Lineage (NCBI taxonomy): Bacteria > Bacillati > Actinomycetota > Actinomycetes > Kitasatosporales > Streptomycetaceae > Streptomyces > Streptomyces sp. NPDC047981. Next base: position 28,166 of record NZ_JBEZNQ010000049.1, read on the forward strand.
TTCGGCTCGCTGGTCGCCGCCGGACTCCCGCTGCTGACCGCGATCATCGGCGTCGGCATCGGCGTCTCCACGATCACGGCACTCGCCAACGTCCTCGACCTCGGCTCCACCACCTCGACCCTCGCGATGATGATCGGCCTCGCGGTCGGCATCGACTACGCCCTCTTCATCGTCTCCCGCTACCGCGCCGAGCTGGCCGAGGGCCGGGAGCGCGAGGAGGCCGCGGGCCGCGCGGTCGGCACGGCCGGTTCGGCCGTCGTCTTCGCCGGTCTGACCGTCGTCATCGCCCTGGTGGGCCTGGCCGTCGTCAACATCCCGATGCTGACGAAGATGGGCTTCGCAGCCGCCGGCACGGTCGTGATCGCGGTCCTGATCGCGCTGACCCTGATCCCGGCCCTGCTCGGCTTCGCGGGCTCCAGGGTGCTGGGCCGCAAGGACCGCAAGGCGGGCGACGGCCCGAAGAAGGCGGGCGACAAGGGCGAGAAGCCCAACATGGGCACGCGCTGGGCCCGGTTCGTCATCCGCCGCCCGGTCATGGTCCTGCTCGTCGGTGTCCTCGGCCTCGGCGCCATCGCGGTGCCGGCCGCCTCGCTGGAGATGGGTCTGCCGGACGACGGCGCCAAGCCCGTCTCCGCCACCGAGCGGCGCGCGTACGACATGCTCTCGGACGGCTTCGGCCCCGGCTTCAACGGCCCGCTGATGGTCGTCGTCGACGGCGACAAGGCCACCGCCGACGCCACCATGGAGACGATCAAGGGCCTGGACGGCGCCGCGGCGGTCATGCCGCCGATGCCGAACAAGGCCGGCGACACCGCGATGATCACCGTGATCCCGAAGGACCGCCCGTCCTCGGTGGCGACCGAGGATCTTGTCCACGACATCCGGGGCGCGACCGGCGACAACGTCCTGGTCAGCGGTCAGACGGCGATGAACATCGACTTCTCGCAGAAGATGAACGACGCGCTCGTGCCGTACCTGGCACTGGTGGTCGGGCTCGCCTTCCTGCTGCTGATGGTCGTGTTCCGCTCGATCCTGGTCCCGCTGAAGGCGGCCCTCGGCTTCCTGCTCTCGGTGGTCGCCGCCCTCGGCGCGGTCGTCGCGGTCTTCCAGTGGGGCTGGCTCGGCTCGCTGTTCGGCGTCGAGCAGACCGGCCCGATCATGTCGATGATGCCGATCTTCATGGTGGGTGTCGTCTTCGGTCTGGCCATGGACTACGAGGTCTTCCTCGTCACCCGGATGCGCGAGGCGTACGTCCACGGGGAGCGCCCCGGCGAGGCGATCGTGACCGGCTTCCGGCACAGCGCCCGGGTGGTCACCGCCGCCGCCGTGATCATGATCGCGGTCTTCTCCGGCTTCATCGGCATGACCGACCAGATGATCAAGATGATCGGCTTCGGTCTCGCGGTGGCCGTCCTCTTCGACGCCTTCGTGGTCCGCATGGCCATCGTCCCCGCGGTGCTCGCACTGCTCGGCCACAAGGCGTGGTGGCTGCCGAAGTGGCTGGACCGGGCGCTGCCGAACGTGGACGTGGAGGGCGAGGGTCTGGCCGCGGAGAAGGACGCGGACGGGCCGCCGGCCGGCCAGGACCGTGAGCTGGTGAAGGTCTGACCTGCTCCTGAGAACTCCGGGGCGACCGCGTGAGCGGCGCGGTACGCCCCGGACCCGCGGGGCCGGCTCCTTTGAGCGGAGGAGCGCCTTGGCCCCGGATCGCGCCGGAACCTGTGGGGACGGGAAGCCGACGCGGCCCCGCGCCGCCTCCGTGTCGTACGCGACGCGGGGGCGGCGCGGGTGCGTTCCGGGGCGCCCGGCTCCGAAACGCGCTTGCGCCCGCGCGGGTCGGCCGGGGCAGGATGCCCGGATGAACAGGGACAGCGAAAGCATCGTGGCCGAGGTCGTCGAGCGGGAGTTGCTGCTCCTGAGTCCGGCCGTCCGGTCGTCCGTGGAGCTGTCGGGGCGACTCCTCGACCCGGAGTTCGCGGAAGTGGGCGCCTCGGGGCGCAGGTGGGACCGCGCGTCGATGCTCGCGTCGCTGCCGACCATGCAGGGCGCGGACGAGGACGGCCCGCAGTACGTGCCGAGCGGGATGACCGGCACCGTCCTGGCGCCGGGGATCGTGCACCTGACGTTCGAGACCGTCGTCGACGGCAGGCGGGCCCGGCGGAGTTCGATCTGGCGGAAGCGGGACGAGGCGTCGGGGTGGCGGATGTACTACCACCAGGCCACGCCGGTGCCGGAGGAGTGACCGACGGGACCCGGGGCCAGGGCTGCTTCAGGTGCCGTTTCAGGGGCCTTTTCGAGGGCTGCCTCAGGGGCTGATCGACGCCGTCACGGCGTACGTGTGCTTGAGGAAGCGGAGCAGGGCCGTGGTGTCGAACTGGACGACCGCCACTCCGTCGTCCGTGTGGAACTCCACCACGGTCTGCACCCGCCCGCAGGGCCAGACGCCTATGTCGCCGCGGCGCGTGGGGGCGCGCAGGCCCGTTTCGAGGAGGGCTCGGGGGAAGGACCACTCGATGTTGCCGGGGAAGACGAAGCGGACGGTGGCAGGGGTGAAGTCGGGGTCGTAGCGCAGCGCGACCGGGACGGGGCGGGAGAGGGGTGCGTCGCTGATGATCCGGCCTTTGGCGTGATCCTCGACCTCATGGTCGTCCGCGGTGGGGGACATGGAGCCACTCCTCACACTCGTCTTATTTATCCCCTAATGTCCCATATTTTGGGGCGCGCGCGTGGCGAGCGCTGCCTTTCTGTGATCTGTGCGCTCTTGCAAGTGCTTTGCAGCAGCGCTCATCATTCGGGACGTGCATGTACCTGACGGATTCATCAACGCCCCCGTATCGGTCGCCGCCGGTGTCGTCGCCGCCGGCGCCGTCGCCGTCAGCCTGCGCGGAGCGCGCAGAGAACTGGACGAGAGGGCCGCGCCGCTGGCCGGGCTCGTCGCCGCGTTCGTCTTCGCCGTGCAGATGCTGAACTTCCCCGTAGCCGCCGGCACCAGCGGCCATCTACTCGGCGGCGCCCTGGCAGCCATCCTGGTGGGGCCGTACACCGGCGTCCTCGTGATCGCCGTCGTGCTGCTGATGCAGGGCATCCTCTTCGCGGACGGCGGGCTCACCGCCCTCGGCGTGAACATCACCGTCATGGGTGTGGTCACGGTCGTCGTCGCCTACGCGCTCTTCCGCGGCCTCGTCCTGATCCTGCCCCGCACCCGCCGCTCGGTGACCGTGGCCTCCTTCGCCGCCGCGCTGGTCTCCGTGCCGGCCGCGGCCGCCGCCTTCACCCTCGTGTACGCGATCGGCGGCACCACCGACGTACCGCTGGGCAAGGTGCTCACCGCGATGGTCGGCGTGCACACCCTGATCGGCATCGGCGAGGCCGCCATCACCATGCTGACCGTCGGCGCGGTCATCGCCGTCCGCCCCGACCTCGTGTACGGCGCCCGTGGCCTGACCGCCCCGCTCAAGCTGCGGGTCAACGGCGAACTGGTCGACGCGGAGCCCGCCACCGAAGCGGCTCCCGCGGCGGGCTCCCCGAAGAAGGTCTGGATCGGCGGCCTGGTCGCCGCCCTCGTCCTGGCCGGCTTCGTCTCCTTCTACGCCTCCGCCAGCCCCGACGGCCTGGAGAAGGTCGCCGCAGACCAGGGCATCGACGAGAAGGTCGAGGAGCACGCGGCGGCCGGCTCCCCGCTCGCCGACTACGGCGTCAAGGGCATCGACGCGGCCCGCCTCTCCGGCGGTCTCGCGGGCGTGATCGGCGTCGGCGCGACCCTCGCCGTCGGCTCCGGCGCCTTCTGGGCCGTACGCCGCCGCAGGCAGACCGACGGCGCCCAGGTCTGACCGGCACCGACGACATGGGTGCGGGACACGCGCACAAGCTGTACCGGCGGGGCGACTCGCCGGTCCACGGGCTGCCCCCGCACACCAAGCTCGCCGCCGTCCTCGCCTTCGTGGTGGTCGTGGTCTCCACGCCCCGCGAGGCGGTCTGGGCCTTCGGCGGCTACGCCCTGCTCCTCGCGCTCGTCGCGGCGAAGGCCCGCATCCCGGCCGGCTTCCTGCTGCGCCGCCTGCTGATCGAGATCCCCTTCGTCGCCTTCGCGGTCCTCATGCCCTTCGTGGTGCCGGGCGAGCGGACCGAGGTCCTCGGGATCTCCCTCTCCGTCCCCGGCCTCTGGGGCGCCTGGAACGTCCTCGCCAAGGGCACCCTCGGCGTCGCCGCCTCCGTGCTCCTCGCCGCCACCACCGAACTGCGCGAACTGCTCCTCGGCCTCCAGCGGCTGAAGCTCCCGCCGCTCCTCGTCCAGATCGCCTCCTTCATGATCCGGTACGGCGATGTGATCACGGACGAGATGCGCCGGATGTCGATCGCCCGCCGCTCCCGCGGCTTCGAGGCCCGGGGCGTCCGGCACTGGGGCGTCCTCGCCAAGTCCGCCGGCGCGCTCTTCATCCGCTCGTACGAGCGCGGCGAACGTGTCCACCTGGCGATGGTCAGCCGGGGGTACACGGGCTCGATGCCCGTCATCGACGAGGTGAGGGCGACCCGGTCCCAGTGGGTCCTGGCCGCCTCGCTCCCGTTCACCGCACTCCTGATCTGCCTCCTGGGATGGACCCTCCGATGACGACCCCCGCCCCCTCGCTGGAAGTCCGCGGCCTCGCCTACGCCTACCCCGACGGCCACCAGGCCCTCTTCGGCGTCGACCTGACCGTCGGACGCGGCGAGCGGGTCGCGCTCCTGGGCCCCAACGGCGCCGGCAAGACCACCCTCGTCCTCCACCTCAACGGGATCCTCACCGGCGGCGCGGGCACGGTCGCCGTCGCCGGGCTGCCGGTGGAGAAGCGGAACCTGGCCGAGATCCGGCGCCGGGTCGGGATCGTCTTCCAGGACCCGGACGACCAGCTGTTCATGCCGACCGTCCGCGAGGACGTCGCCTTCGGCCCGGCGGCGGCCGGGCTGCGCGGCGCCGAGCTGGAAGCCGTGGTGACGAAGGCGCTCGCGCGGGTCGGCATGGCCCCGTACGCGGACCGGCCGCCGCACCACCTGTCGTTCGGGCAGCGGCGACGGGTGGCGGTCGCGACCGTCCTCGCGATGGAGCCGGAGATCCTCGTCCTGGACGAACCCTCCTCCAACCTGGACCCGGCCTCGCGCCGCGAGCTCGCGGACGTGCTGCGCTCGCTCGACGTGACCGTCCTGATGGTCACCCACGACCTCCCGTACGCGGCGGAGCTGTGCCCGCGCTCGGTGATCCTCAGCGAGGGCGTCATCGCGGGCGACGGGCCCACGGCGGACGTCCTCGCCGACGAGGAGCTGATGGCGCGCAACCGTCTTGAGCTCCCGTACGGCTTCGTGCCGAAAGCGACGGCCTGACCGTCCCCGACCCCTTCCCCGACGCCTTCCCCGACCCTCCCCCACCCCGGAATCGGAGCCTTCGGGCCGACGTTGCACCATGGGGGCAGGCGAGTGGGAAGGAGCGTGGGGACGTGGACGTCCGGGGCACGGTGAAGGCGGGGTTCGAGCCGGTCAGGGACGCGTTCCTGCGCAACTTCGAGCAGCGGGGCGAGCGCGGCGCGGCGGTCGCCGTCTACCGCGACGGGGTCAAGGTCGTCGACCTGTGGGCCGGGACGCGCGATGTCGACGGCCAGGAGCCCTGGGCCGTGGACACCGCGCAGGTCGTCCGCTCGGCGACCAAGGGCGTCGCCGCCGCCGTGCCGCTGCTGCTCCACCAGCGCGGCCAGCTCGACCTGGACGCTCCGGTCGGCACGTACTGGCCCGAGTTCAAGGCGGCCGGCAAGGAGCGGGTGAGCGTACGGCAGCTGCTGGCGCACCAGGCCGGGGTGCCGGTCCTGGACCGTCCGCTGACCCTCGCGGAGGCCGTCGACCCGCAGACCGCCCAGGCGGCGATCGCCGCGCAGGCCCCCGTCTGGGCCCCGGGGACCGCCCACGGCTACCACGCGCACACCTTCAGCTGGCTGCTCTCCGGCCTCGTCCACCGGGTCACCGGCCGCACGATCGGGCGCTGGGTCGCCGAGGAGATCGCCCGCCCGCTCGGCCTCGACCTCTGGATAGGTCTGCCGGCCGACGAGGCGCACCGCGTCGGCCGCCTCGGCCCGGTCGAGGAGGTCGAGCCGGCGGACAGCGGCGCGCTCAGGCTCCGCCCCAAGCGCGCGGTCACCGAGGCCTACCGCGACCCGGAGTCGCTCACGCGCCGCGCGTTCGGCGTGATCGACCCCAAGCCGGACGAGAACGACCCGGTCTACCGTGCCGCCGAACTCCCCGGCTCGGGCGGCGTCTCCACGGCCCGCGCACTCGCCCGCTTCTACGCCTCGACCCTCGGCCCGGTCGACGGCGGCCCCCGCCTCTTCGCCCCGGCGACGCTCACCCTGGCCCGCACGGTGGAGTCCGCGGGCCCCGACCGCGTCCTGATGGTCGGCACCCGCTTCGGCCTGGGCCACATGCTGCACGGCCCGGCGTCCCCGCTCCTCGGCCCCACCTCCTTCGGCCACCCCGGCCGCGGCGGCTCCCTGGCCTTCGCGGACCCGGAGTCCTCGATCGCCTTCGGGTACGTCACGAACGGCATGCGCAAGACGGTGACGGCGGACCCGCGGGCCCAGGCGCTGGTACGGGCGGTCGGGGCGAGCCTGGCCGCGGGCGCGTGAACGACCCGGGCCGCAGGCCCGTCGTGGCGGGCGCGTGAAAGCCCCGGCCCGCGGGGCGGGCACCGGGGGCGCGTGTGCGGGCCCCCCCCCCCCCCCCCCCGGCCCCCCCCCCCCCCCCCCCCCCCCCCCCACCGCCCGCCCCCAGCCGGCTCCTCGGCCCCTCCGGCCCCTCCGCCTCCGCTCAGGCCTCCCCGTCCTCGAAGTCCTCGACGAAGTAGCTGTCGTGCCGGACGCGGAACCGCTTGAGCTCCTCGGGCCCGCGCCGCGCGACCTCCGCGACCTGCTCGAAGTACTCCTCGCGCGGGGCGCCGGGGGAGAAGAGCATGAGCATCGACATGGGCTCGTCGGTCACGTTCTTGAAGCCGTGCAGCCCGCCGACCGGCACGTAGAGGAAGTCGCCCTCGCGGCCCGTGACCCACTTGTCGCCGTCGTAGAGCTCCAGTTCACCGGAGAGGATGTAGAAGGACTCCGACATGGCCTTGTGGAAGTGCGGCTTGGCCCCGGCGGCGCGGGCGGCCAGGTCGACCTTGTAGAAGCCGTATTCGCCACCGGTCGAGGTGTTCGTGGCGAGGTAGTGGGTGGAGCCGCCGGGCGAGGAGATGTCGGCGGGAGTGCTCGCGGGCCGGAAGACGGCGTTCACCTCCCCCTTGTCTCCGGGGTAGCGCGGCTCCGGGTAGACGAGGTCTTCGGGGTAGGACATGTGCGCTCCTTCGGCAGGATCGTTTCGGTCTGCGCTGCCATGCTGTCGCGCGGGCACGGGAGGCCGCATCGGCCGCCGGAACGATCTTGTACGTACGGAGACGGAGGCCCGACGACCTAGGCGCACAGGGCCCGTCGGAGGCCCGTCCCAAGCGCGTCGCAGGCGAGACGGGGCGCGGCGGCAAATCCGCTCGACACCCACCCCGGGCTCCTGCACACTTCCCGCGATGACTCGACGAACCGATACGCCTCCCACCTGGGACGAGCGCACGCAGCTGAACACCTTCCTCGACTACGCCCGTGACACGGCCCGCGCCAAGTGCGAGGGCGTGTCGCCGGAGGACGCCCGCCGGTCCCCGCTCCCCGACTCGCCGCTGATGACCCTGTGCGGGCTGATCAGCCACCTGCGCTGGGTCGAGCACTGGTGGGTGCACGTCGTCTTCCTCGGCCAGGAGGACGGAGGCCCGCTCGCCGAGGCGACGGAGGAGGACCCCGACCCCGAGATGCGGACGGCGGTCGACGTCCCGCTGCCCCAACTCCTCGCCGAGTACGAGGAGCAGAGCGCCCGCTACCGCGAACTCCTCGCCGACCACGACCTGGACGCGAAGGCCAAGCGTCCGATCCGCGACGGCCGGTACGTGGACCTCCGCTGGGTGTACCTGCACCTCATCGAGGAGACCTCCCGCCACAACGGGCACCTGGACGTCGTCCGCGAACTCCTCGACGGCCGGACGGGCGTGTAGCCGAGCGCGGGCAGGGCGGGCGGCCGGCCGGAGCGCGCCGCCCGCCCGCCCCCGCGTCAGGCCGCCCGTGCCACGGTCAGGGCCGCCACGATCTCCTCGTCCTCCCGGTCGCCGGTGGGCGCGAAGCCGAGGGAGGCGTAGAGACGGGCCGCGTGCGTGTTGTCCGGGTGGTAAGAGAGGCGGATCTCCCGGCACTCCGGAAGGGCCGAGAGGCGCTCGATCATGGCCCGCACGGCGGCGTGGCCGACGCCCTTCCCCTGCTCGGCGGCGTCGACGATCATGCCGCCGATCCAGTGGGAGGCGTCCTCGTCGTCGAAGGCCCACATCACGTGCCCCACGATCTCCTCGCCGGCCCGGACCCCGAGGGAGTTCCAGACCCCACCGCGCGCGGAGAGCAGCAGATAGCGGGCCCCGAGAGCGGCCACGAACCGACGCTGGTCGTCGGCCGGGGCCACGTCCGCGACGGCGCGCCAGTTGTCGTCGGTGATCTCCTCCAGCGCCACGGCTCGGTTCTGGCGGTCGGTGAATTCCTGCGTCATCGTTCGCGTGTTCCTGTTCGTTCGACTGCTCGGTGTGGTGTGTCCAGGGCGGAATCAGGCCGGACGTCATGGCGCGGACCTCATCGCGAGGATGCCGTCGCTCGCCGCCGTGGATTCCGTAAGGGATGTCTCAGCGCAGGTGCCGGGCGAAGAACCGTACGGCACTGTCCAGTTCGAAGCCGGGGATCTCCCCGTGCAGGCCGGGATGGGCGTGCAGCGACTTCTCGGCGGAGCCCAGCGCGTCGAAGAGGGCCAGGCTCTGGTCCCGGGGCACGCGTTCGTCGTCCCACTGGACGAGGAACTCGACGGGGACGGTGATCCGCGCGGCGTCCTCGGCGGTGGCGAGCGCCCCGCCGAGACCCAGGACCGCCGCACGGACCCGGGGTTCGGCGGCGACGAACGGCACGCCGAGCCCGCAGCCCAGCGACACGCCCCAGTACCCGACGGGCCCCGCCCCCACGTGCGCGACACCCTGGACGGCATCGACGACGGCCCGCCACTCGGGCACGGTCCGACGGGCCACGAGGGCCTGGAAGTCGGCGATCAGCGGGGCCAGTTCCTCGCCGGCCTCCACCCGCGCCTGGTTCTCGGCCACGATCCGGTCGAACTCCTCGACCTTCGGCCGGTCGCCATGGGCCGGCACGTCGACCGCGACCACGGCGAACCCGCACTCCACGACGAACCGCCGTGCCCGGACCAGTACCCCGGGCGCCTTCTTGTGCTGTCCGCCGCCGTGCCCCATGACGATCAACGGCCGTGCGCCGACGGCGCCTTCGGGTGTCCACAGGACACCGGGGATCTCGCCGAGCAGGAAAAGTCGTTCACGGACGCCGTCGGCCGACGTCTCGGAGAGGAAGCGCATAGCGTTCCAGCCTTTCGGAATGCCTACTTCGGGCACTCCCCGGCCATGCGGAGGAGGGAGTCCCGATCTGTCGAAGCGTTGATCGGTCTCACCTCCTTCGTCGCATGGTCACGCACGGCGACGGCAACGTATCACGGGGGAGGCTGGTGCGTTCGGTGGCGGCGGTGTGAGATCGGGGCATGGACAGGTTTCAGGGGTATGCGGCGCTCGTCACCGGTGGGGCGCAGGGGATCGGGGCCGCGGTCGTGCGGCGCCTTCGCTGGGAAGGGGCGCGGGTCGTCGTCGCCGATGTCGACGAGGAAGCCGCGCGGAAGACCTTCGACGGGGTGGGCGGGGTGCGGGTCGTGCGGTGCGACGTGGGGGACGCCGACTCGGTGGCGGCGGCCGTCGCGTTCGCGCGTGACGCGTTCGGACGGCTCGACGTGCTCGTCAACAACGCCTTCGCGCCCGATCTCGCGGAGGACACCGAGGGGGAGTGGCGGGAGCAGTGGGACGTGACCCTCATGGGGGCCGTCCGGTGCGCGCGGGCCGCCATGCCGCTGCTCGCCGCGGCCGGCGGACGAGGGGCGGTCGTCAACATCGGGTCGGTCAACTCCGAGGCGTACTTCGGCAACCACGCCTACAGCGCCGCCAAGGCGGGGCTCGCCTCCTTCACCCGTACTCTCGCCGGCGAGGCCGCGCCGCACGGCGTGCGGGTCAACCAGGTCACGCCCGGGACCATCGCCACGCGCGGCTGGCAGGACCGGCAGGAGCAACTGACCGCGCTCGCCGAGCGCGTGTATCCGCTCGGCCGGGTCGGCACCCCCGACGACATCGCGGGCGCCGTCGCCTTCCTCGCCTCGGCGGACGCCGCCTGGGTCACGGGCACCACGCTTCGGGTGGACGGCGGGCTGCTGGCCGTCAACACGCACTTCGGCGAGGTGCTCGGGGAGTTCTGACGGGCGCTTGTCGGCGTCGCGGCGAGCGCGGGTCGTGGCAGGCTGGGGCCATGACCATCGATGTGCGGCCGGCCTCGGTCTTCGCGGACGTGCGGGCCGTGCTCGGCCCGAAGTCGCCGGACGCCAATGTCTGCTGGTGCCTGAGCTACCGCGTCCCGTCCAAGCTCAACAACGAGCTGCGCGGGCCGGAGCGCGGCGCCTATGTCGCCGAGCTGTGCCGGGGCGCGACGCCCCCGGGAGTGCTGGCCTACGACGGCGACGAGCCCGTCGGCTGGGCCGCCGTCGCGCCCCGCGCCGACACCTCCTTCGCGCGCAGCCGGAAGATCCCGTACGTCGACGACCTGCCGGTCTGGTCGCTGTGGTGCGTCCGGGTCCGTCCCGGCCACCGCAAGCAGGGGATCTCACACGCCCTCATCACCGGCGCCGTCGAGTTCGCCCGCGCCCAGGGCGCCCCGGCGATCGAGGCGTACCCGCTCGACAACGGGGACGCGAAGGTCGATCTGACCATGGCGTACGCCGGGCTGCGGAAGAACTTCGAACGGGCCGGGTTCGTCCATGCCGCCGACACCACCTCCGTGCTCGCCGGCCACCCCCGCGTCCTGATGCGGCTCGACCTGCGCTGAAGGCCGAGCTCAGGCCGTCGTCAGCATCAGACCGATGCCGACCACCATCAGCCCCGCCGCCGCGATCCTCGGTCCGCCGAAGCGTTCCCTGAAGAACAGTGCCCCGATCGCGGCCCCGACGATGATCGACGACTCGCGCAGCGCCGCGATCGGCGCGAGCGCCGCCCGGGTCTGGGCCCACAGGACGAGTCCGTACGCGGCGACCGACAGGGCCGCCCCGAGCACTCCCCGGGCGGCGTACGGGCGGAGCTGGGACGGCAGGGCCCCGCGCCGGGTCCACAGGGCGTACGCCGGGATGGCCACGCCCTCCAGGAGCATCAGCCAGGCGATGTACCCGAGCGGAGTGCCGGAGGCGCGGACCCCGACGCCGTCGACGACCGTGTAGCCCGCGATGGCCAGGCCCGTGGCCCCGGCCGCGAGCAGCGCCGCCCAGTCGGGGCGGCGGCCCGAGCCCCGGATGCCCCACAGGGCCAGGCCGGTCAGGCCGGCGCAGGCGACCGCGACTCCGGCGAGCTGCGGGCCGCTGGGGATCTCGTCGACGAAGACCGCAGCGAGGAAGGTCACCGCCAGCGGGGCAGTACCGCGCGCGATCGGATACATCTGCCCGAAGTCGCCCAGCGTGAACGACCGCATCAGCAGCATCATGTACGCCACGTGCAGCACGGCGGAGGCGGCGAGGTACGGCCACGCCCCGGCCGCCGGCAGCGGTACGAAGAGGGCGGCGACGCCGCCGATCAGCGCGCCGCCGCCGGATATGAGGGTGAAGGACAGCAGCTGGTCGCGGATGGTGTGGGCCATCGCGTTCCAGGAGGCGTGGGTCACGGCGGCCAGCAGCACCGCCGCGACGACCAGCGGGGTCACGCGGTCCGCTCGCGGACGTCCACGAGCGCGCCGCCCGCGTGGGCGATCAGCGACTTCGGGTCGAGGGCGAACACGGTGTGCGGGTTGCCGGCGGCGGCCCAGACCACGGCGTGGTCGAGCAGCCCCCGGTCGGCCAGGACCCGGGTCCGGGTGCGGTGGCCGAAGGGCGGGACGCCCCCGATCGCGTACCCGGTCGTCTCCCGGACGACCTTCGCGTCGACCCGCGTCACGGCCTCGGCGCCCAGCTCGGCCCGCACCCGCTCCACGTCGACCCGCGACGCACCGTCCATCAGCACGAGCACCGGAACCCCGTCCGCCGCGAAGACCAGCGACTTGACGATCTCGGCCACCTCGCAGCCGATGGCCTCGGCGGCCTGGAGGGCCGTGCGGGTCTCGTCGGGGAAGCGGCGCATCTCGACGTCGGCGAGACCGAGGTCCCGGAGTGCGGCGGCGAACTGGGGGTGCGCGAGGGATTCGGGTGAGCTCATGGCCCGCACGCTAGCGTTCGGTGTACGGGCCACGCGACTGTATTCACGCCGGAAGAAGCGGGCCTCACTTCGCCCGGAGCACGCTCGCCACGACCTTCCCCGCCGCGTCTCCGCCGTGCCCGCCGGACTGGACGACGGCAGCCGCCGCGAGGTCGTCGGAGTAGCCGGTGAACCAGCTGTTGGAGGTGGTCTGGCCGTCGACCTCGGCCGACCCCGTCTTCGCGCCCTTGTCCTGCCCGCCGACCGAGGCCATCGCCCCGGCGGCGGTTCCTTCGCCGGTCGCAGCCGCCCGCATCATCGCGCGCAGCTGGCTCGATACCGAGGGCGACAGGGAGCGTGAGGCCTCGGCGAAGGTCCGCCCGTCGAGGTCCTTCGACACCAGGAAGGGCTGCTTGAACGTGCCGTACTTCGCGGTGGCGGTGACCGAGGCGATGTTGAGCACGTTCATCTGGACCGTGCCCTGTCCGATGTACTGCTCCGCCGCCGCGCCCTGCGTCTCCTCGGGGACGGACCCGTCGACCGAGACGATGCCGGTCTTCCAGTCGAGGCCGATGCCGAAGACGTCCCGGGCCTCCTTGGCGAGCGCGGAGTCGTCGTCGACGTCGTCGATCAGCTTGACGAAGGCGGTGTTGCAGGAGCGGGCGAAGCTCCGCTTGAAGGGGACGGTGCCGAGCGAGAAGTCCTTGAGGTTGCTGATCGTGCGGGTGTAGTAGCGGGCGGTCGGCGGACACTCCGTGGGTCCGTTCGCGGTCACGAGCCCCTTCTCCAGGAGCAGCGCCGCGGTGACGATCTTCCACGTGGAGCCGGGGGCCTGCTTGCCCTCGAACGCCGCGTTGAAGCCGGCCGCGGGGGCGTTGGCGACGGCGCGCACCTCGCCGGTGGACGGCTTGACCGCCACCACCGACCCCTCCCCGTACTGCTGCACGGCCCGCTCGGCGGCGGCCTGCGTCTGGGCGTCGATGGTCGTCTCGAGCCGCCCGGGCTTGCCCTTGACGTGGGTGGCGAGCGTGGTGACCGGTCCGCCTTCCGTACCGGACTCGATCCAGGTCTCCACCCCCGGCTGCCCGCCGACCTTCGCCCCGTACTTCTCGCGGAGCTGGGCCAGGATCGGGCCGAGGGAGGGGTACTTCTCCGCCGTCAGCTCGACGCCCTTGCGGTCGACCGCCTTGATCTCGCCGGTCTTGGCCGGCCCGGTGCGCAGGGTCGCGCCCTCGGTGAGCTTGGGGTGGATGACGGCCGGCTTCCAGTCGACCAGGGCCCGCCCGGTGGAGATCCCGCGGACGACGGTCAGCTCGGAGGTGTACGTCCAGGGCTTCGACTGGCCCTCGTACGTCACGGTCGCCTTCACCGTGAACGGCACCTTCGGCCCGACGGGCGTGCCGGGGACGATCTCGGCCGCGGAGACCTTCGCGCCCACCGCGAAGTCGGCCACGACCGGCGCGGCCTCGACCGGGTTGTTGGTCGACTGCCCGGCCTTCTCGGGCTCTCCGGCCGCCCACGCGGCGAGGAACTCCGCGGCGGTGTTGGTGATCTCGTCCGCGGTGACGGGACCGCTCCGCTTCTCCTCGGACTTCGCGGCGGAGACACCACCACCGGCACCCCCGCTGATGCCCTGCCAGAGGTTGTACCCCCCGTAGGCGACCCCGCCCGCCACGACGACGAAGACCCCGCCGACGATCGCAACTTTCACCCCACTGCGCATCCCTGTGGTTCCCCTCCCCAGAAGCCCCAGCAGTCTCAGGTTGCTCAGTCAAGCATCCAGTGCGGACGTTGTCACGGGCGGTTGTCGAGTGTGTGTTCGGGGTGAGGGAGGGTGCGACGGATTCCGCGTCGGGCGTCGCCGCTCGCACGGGTGAAGGTCTTGAACCGAATCGGCGCACCCGGGTGATGCGGCTCCTTCAAGGGGTCATATCCGCTTGGCATGTGCCAAACGGCACGGGCACCCGTACCAGCACCAGCACCAGGGAGTACCAAGTGAAGTGGATCAAGATTCCCCTGATGGCCGCGGTGGCCGCCCTGCCCCTCACCGCGGGGACGGCCGACGCCGCGATCGGCGCTCCCGCGCCCGGGTCCAGGGCCGCGGCGCCCGCGGACCACGTCGGGAGTCAGGGTGGTGACGTCGTCGTCCCGGCGGGGCAGACCAGAACGGCCTTCGTGCCCTGCCCAGCCGACCGCCAACCGAGCGGAGGCGGCGCCGTCAGGTCGGGCACGGGGCTCTTCATGACCGGCTCCACGCCCCGTGGCAACGGGTGGGAGGTCAAGTTCAGCAACGCCTCGGGCGTCGAGCGGCGCGGGGCGGCCTACGTCATCTGCGCCACCGGGTCCCACACCCGCCTGGCCGACTCCCCCCTCACGGTCGACCCCCACCAGCAGAGCGTCAGCAGCTTCCTCAGCTGCCCCACCAACCAGTCGCCCACCGGCGGAGGATGGGAGACGTCGGGCACGGACGTCGTCGGCCTGCGGTTCACCGGGGGGACCCGCTCGTACCACGCCGTGGTGTTCAACAACTCGAACACCACACAGAGCTTCAACGCGGTCGTCCTGTGCTCGACGATCGTCCATGAGCCGCGCCTCGGCAGCCAGATCACCGTCCAGCCCGGCGCCGAGGGGGTCGCGACCGCCCACTGCGACCCCGGCCAAGTGGCCAGCGGCGGCGGCTCCTTCCCCAGCGGCCAGGCCTTCATCGGCGCCTCGCGTCCACTCCCCGACGGCAGGGGATGGCAGATCACCGCCGAGAACCGCACCGGCACGGCCCAGAAGGTCACCGCGGAAGCGACCTGCACGGCGGCCTGAACGAACAAGGAGGAGCACCCGACCCCCGGGCGCTCCTCCTCAGCGGCCCCCTGACCGCGTACGGCTCGCCGATCCGGGTCCTCACCCGCTCGAACCCGTCCGCCTCGAAGTCCGCCAGGATCCCGCCCCGAGAGATCGATGGAGTGAGGCGGTCCTGGGTATCGTCGAGCAGGTGAGGGGAAGGCGATGACTTCGAGCGCAGCGAACACTCCGGGCATGGCGAGCACGTTCTCCATCGGAGGCGAATTCCGGGTGACGCGGCTTGGGTTCGGTGCCATGCGCCTGCCTGCCGAGCCCGGCTCCGAGCGGGAAGCCGCCGTCGCGGTGGCCCGGCGCGCCGTCGAGCTGGGCGTCACCTTGATCGACACCGCCCACATGTACGGATGGGGTGCCAACGAGGAACTCCTGGCCGAGGCCCTGTGTCCGTACCCGGACGACTTGCTGATCGCCACCAAGGTCGGGGTCGCCCCGTCCGGGCGGGATGGGTGGGCGCACGACGGACTGCCGGAGAGCCTGCGCGAGCAGGTCGAGCAGGGCCTGCGCCGCCTCCGGACCGAGCGCGTCGGCCTCCTGCAACTGCACCGCATCGACCCGAGCATTCCGGTCGCCGAACAGGTCGGCGTGCTCCGAGAGCTCCAACGGGAAGGGAAGATCGGGCACATCGGGCTGTCCGAGGTCACCCCGGCGCAGCTCGCCGAGGCCCGGCAGACCACCGAGATCGCGAGCGTACAGAACCGCTACAACCTCTTCGACCGAGACCACGAGTCGGTTCTGGAGGCATGCGAGGCCGCCGGCATCGCCTTTCTTCCCTGGCGCCCCGTCGCCGCAGCAGCCGACTCCGGCCAGGCCTCCGCGGTCGCCGCCGTCGCCGCCGAAGTCGGCGCGACCGCCCCCCAGGTCCTGCTCGCCTGGCTGCTCGCCCGTTCCCCGGTCGTCCTGCCGATCCCCGGAACCACCTCGCTCGCCCATCTGGAGGAGAACGTCGCTGCGGCGGACCTCCGGCTCACCGACTCCCAGCGGCAGCGCCTCGACGCCACGTCCGTGCCTGCCTAGCGGGCCGACCGTCGTAGGCCGGTGCCTACCGCCGACAACCACGAGGGGGCGCGGCCGTCGGCCGCGCCCCCTCGCAGGGCTGTCCGCCGCACACGCAGGACGCGCTCTACGTCGCGCTGAATCTTGCCAGTGTCCAAATGGCGGCGAGGTCGAGGACCATCACGATGATCGACCACCCCGGGTAGTACGGGATGAACATGAACTGGCTGATGAGGCTCACCGCACCCACCGCGACACCGGCGCCCTTGGCCCAGCTCTGGCCGAGCAGCACCCCCAGACCCGCAGCGATCAGCACGACCCCGATGACCACGTGCAGCCAGCCCCAGGCCGTCACGTCGAACCGGTATGCGTACCCGGGTGCCCTGAAGATGGATTCCTGTCCGATGCCGGCAGCGCCCATGAGAATGCTGAGCGTCCCACTCAACTCCAGAGCCACACCCGCGAAGAGGTGCGGGCCGGTGACCCATTGGCTGTCGTGGGACCGCGTCGCGCCTTTCCGCGCCCCGCCGGACATCTCCGCCATGGTCTCCACCTTCCTGAACAGAGCAGCGACCGTCACGCACCACGAGGGCGGGCCGCCGCCTCTGACACAGTCTCGCCTCGCCCTGTTCGCACCGCGACCGCGAGCGGCCACCCGAGTGGAAGTCCTGCGCTGGGCCGGTCCCGTGGCGAGGTCGGTGGGTGCGGAGTCGTGTGAGCGGGCCACGGGATCGGGCGGCCACCGACAGCCACCGACAACTACCAAGAGGGCCCGACCGGCGGTCGGGCCCTCTTGGGGTGTCTCAGCAGCTAGACCCAGGTGTCCAGCCACATCCGGTTGCGCCACTGGTCCATCGGGATCGACGTGCCCGTGTAGATCGGCCAGAAGTAGATGAAGTTCCAGACGATGAGCAGGACCAGGACTCCCGCGCCCACCGCGCCGAACGTCCGGCGGCGTTCCGAGGAGCCCGCTGGGCCGATCATCGCGCCGAGCATCATCGTCACCGCGAGGCACAGGAACGGGACGAAGACGACCGCGTAGAAGAGGAAGATCGTGCGTTCCTGGTAGAGGAACCACGGCAGCCAGCCCGCCGCGATGCCGCACGCGATCGCGCCCGCGCGCCAGTCGCGGCGGAAGAACCAGCGCCACAGGACGTACAGGATCGCGAAGCAGGCCGCCCACCACAGCAGGGGCGTGCCGAGGGCCAGGACCTCCTGGGCGCACTTCTCCGTCGCGGTCGACGGGCAGCCCGCCGTTCCCGGGGCCGGGGACTCGTAGAAGTACGAGACCGGGCGGCCCAGGACGATCCAGCTCCACGGGTTCGACTCGTACGTGTGCGGCGAGTTCAGGCCCACGTGGAACGTGTAGACCTCGCTCTCGTAGTGCCACAGGCTGCGCAGCCAGTCCGGCAGGACGGCCGACCAGAAGCCGCCCCCGTCGATCTTGTCCTGCTCCTCCGCCCAGTTGCGGAAGTAGCCCTTGTCCGTGACGATCCAGCCCGTCCACGTCACCAGGTACGTGACGATCGCGACCGGCACCACCGAGACGAACGCCGGGATCAGGTCCCGCTTCAGCACCGCCACGTACGGGCGGAACGCGCCCGCCGTGCGTCGAGCGCCCACGTCCCACAGGACCGTGAGCAGTCCGAACGCGACCATCACGTACAGGCCGTTCCACTTCGTCGCCGCCGCGAGCCCCAGCGACACGCCCGCCGCGATCCGCCACGGCCGCCAGCCGAGCCGCAGCGTCTCCGCGACGTCCGCGTCCGGCCGCAGCACCCCCTCCTCGTCCACCGGGAGCGCCGCCGCGAGCCGGCGCCTCGCCCAGTCCCGGTCCAGGACCAGGCACGCGAACGACGCGAGCACGAAGAACATCAGCACCTGGTCGAGCAGCGCCGTGCGGCTCATCACGAAGTGCAGGCCGTCCACCGCGAGCAGCAGCCCCGCCAGGCAGCCGAGGAACGTGGAGCGGAACAGGCGCCTGCCGATCCGGCAGAGCATCAGGACCGACAGCGTGCCGAGCAGCGCCACCATGAAGCGCCAGCCGAACGGTTCGAAGCCGATGAGCTTCTCGCCCAGACCGATGACCCACTTGCCCATCGGCGGATGGACGACATAGCCCGGGTCCGTCGGGATCAGCACCGAGTCCGGGTCGTTCAGGATCGTCTTGTCGATGTCCTTCGGCCAGGCGCCCTCGTACCCCTGGTTGATCAGCGCCCAGGAGTCCTTCGCGTAGTACGTCTCGTCGAATATCACCGCGTGCGGCTTGCCCAGGTTCCAGAACCGGAGCACGCCCGCGACCAGCGCGACGAGCAGCGGACCGCCCCAGCCGGCCAGCCGCCACACCCGCTCACCGGCGCCCGCCGAGAGCCCGAGCAGCGACCACATCCGCTCCGAGGGGCGCGTGTACGGGGGTACGAGACGCTCCCGAAGCCCCGGGCCCGCGACCCCCTTCGGCGGGGGCGTGTAGCCGAAGCGCCGCAGACGCTGCTGCCACGACGGGGGCTCTTCCACGGCGCGCTGACCCTGCAGGGTCTCGGGTGCGGTACTGGTCACCGCGCCATCGTAGGGAACGCTTCTGTGCGAGTCCTCCGTCCGGGCTGCGAGGATGACCCTTGTGACAGGAACGCTGGTACTTGCAGGGACGCCCATCGGGGACATCGCGGACGCGCCGCCTCGGCTCGCGGCCGAGCTGGAGACCGCCGACATCGTCGCGGCCGAGGACACCCGGCGGCTGCGCGGCCTGACCAGGGCCCTCGGCGTGCACACCTCGGGCCGGGTCGTCTCCTACTTCGAGGGCAACGAGTCCGCCCGTACGCCCGAACTGGTCGAGGCGCTCGTCGGCGGCGCCCGCGTGCTCCTGGTCACCGACGCCGGCATGCCCTCCGTCTCCGACCCCGGCTACCGGCTCGTCGCCGCCGCCGTCGAGCAGGACATCAAGGTCACCGCCGTCCCCGGCCCCTCCGCCGTGCTCACCGCGCTCGCCCTGTCCGGGCTGCCCGTGGACCGCTTCTGCTTCGAGGGCTTCCTGCCGCGCAAGGCCGGCGAGCGGCTCGGCCGGCTCCGCGAGGTCGCCGACGAGCGCCGCACCCTCGTCTACTTCGAGGCCCCGCACCGCCTCGACGACACCCTCGCCGCGATGGCCGAGGTCTTCGGCGCCGACCGGCGCGCCGCCGTCTGCCGCGAGCTGACCAAGACGTACGAGGAGGTCAGGCGCGGCGGTCTCGGCGAGCTGGCGGAGTGGGCGAAGGACGGCGTACGGGGCGAGATCACCGTCGTCGTCGAGGGCGCCCCCGAGGCCGCCCCCGCCGAGCTGGACGCCGAGGAACTGGTGCGCAGGGTGCGGGTGCGCGAGGAGGCGGGGGAGCGGCGCAAGGAGGCCATCGCGGCGGTCGCCGCCGAGGCGGGCCTGCCCAAGCGCGAGGTCTTCGACGCCGTCGTCGCCGCGAAGAACGCCGAGCGCGGCTGAGCCGAGCCGGGCGGAAAGGAAAAAAGCGGGTCGGGCAATCCCCGGGAATTCCCTGAGAAGCTCAGGAATGGGTAAAGAGCTATCGTGAAAAGCAAAGCGAAACCCCGTGCGGCGGGCCTCCTGAGGGCCTGAGAGCAAGGGAAGGCCCAAGAGCCTTCCATTGTTCGACCGGCGCTGATGCGCTCCGGCCCGAAAAGGCGTCCACTGGTCGGTGGAGAGGAGCTGGCATGAGTGAGATCACCGGCACCGGCATACCCGTCGCCCACGAGGCGTACGCCTTCGCCTGCATGCGCTGCGGGTACGGCTGGGAGCAGGCGTACGACATCGAGCACCACGTCGACGCCGCCGGCCAGGAATTCATCGTCTACAAGGCCGGTGGTGAGCGCGTTCCCTCGCCGCTGTCCAGTCCGACCTGCATGAACTGCGGCGGGCACGTCGTCCGCATCATGCGCGCGGGTCAGGTTTCCTCGGTCCTGCACTCCTGGGAGCAGGCCCACCACCGCGACGCCGCCGGGACACCCCGCGGCACGGCCGTCCCGGCCGGACCGATCGGCCTGGCGGGGCCGATCGGCCAGGACCTGGAGCGCGAGGAGACGACGACGGTTGTCGCCGCGTCGGCCCCCGCGGCTCCCACAGGGGACGTCCCCGGTCCCGTCCACATCGAGGAGGAGCGCCGACACTGGCGGTTCTCGGATCTGCTCCGCCCGTTCCGCGGCAAGTAGCGGCTCGGGCGCGCGGAGCCCGCTCCGGCGTACGTAGCCGGCTCCGGGACGGGAGCGGGTGCCGTCCGCCCCGCCCGTAATCCTTCGCGGCCGAACTCATGGTCCTCGTACGATCGGGACCATGAGTTCGAAGGACGCCCCGCCGCCGCTGCCCGAGCCGCTTCCCCTCCCGGTGGCGGATTCCCACACGCATCTGGACATGCAGTCCGGCACCGTCGAGGAGGCCCTCACCAAGGCCGCCGCCGTCGGCGTCACCACGGTCGTCCAGGTCGGCTGCGACATCAAGGGCTCCCAGTGGGCCGCCGAGACCGCCGCCGCCCACGAGAACGTGCACGCGGCCGTCGCCCTGCACCCCAACGAGGCGCCCCGGATCGTCCTCGGCGACCCCGACGGCTGGTCCCGGCAGGGCGCCCGCGACGCCGGCGGGGACGCGGCGCTCGACGACGCGCTCGCCGAGATCGACCGCCTCGCCGCCCTGCCGTACGTCCGCGCCGTCGGCGAGACCGGGCTCGACTTCTTCCGTACCGGCCCCGAGGGCATCGCCGCCCAGGAGCGCTCCTTCCGGGCCCACATCGAGATCGCCAAGCGGCACGGCAAGGCGCTCGTGATCCACGACCGCGACGCACACGCCGACGTCCTGCGGGTCCTGGACGAGGAGGGCGCGCCGGAGCGGACCGTCTTCCACTGCTACTCGGGCGACGCCGAGATGGCCGAGATCTGCGCCGCCAAGGGCTACTACATGTCCTTCGCCGGCAACATGACCTTCAAGAACGCCCAGCCGCTGCGCGACGCCCTCGCCGTCGCCCCGCTCGGCCTCGTCCTGGTCGAGACGGACGCCCCCTTCCTGACGCCCGCGCCGTACCGGGGGCGGCCGAACGCGCCGTACCTGATCCCGGTGACCGTCCGCGCGATGGCCGCCGTACGCGGGATCACGGAGGAGGAGCTGTGCGAGGCGATCGCCGTGAACACGGCCCGCGCCTTCGATTACTGATGCATAACGGTTACGTGTTGTAGTCGGGTCGTTTTGGAGAGTGATCGCGGCCGGGGCTAGGGTCCCGGCCTCGTGAGCACTTCCCAGGGCAGTCACCGCTCCCCGCGGCGTTCCGGGCCCGCGCCCGCGCAGGCGCCCACGCCCGTGCCCCTCCACGACCAGCTGACGCAGGCGGCGGTCCTCCTGCCGCCGCAGGGCCAGGCCCGAACCCAGCCCCTGACCCAGGGCTCCCGCGCCGAGGCCCGGCGGGCCGCCCGGCGCCGCAAGGCCAGGCCGGGTCCTGCCGAGAGCCTGCGGCGGATCGTCCCGCAGGCCCTGGTCGTCGCCTTCCTGGCCGGCGGCACCAGCGCGTTCGTCGCCAACGACAAGGCGATCCGGCTCTCCGTGGACGGCGTCCCGCGCACCCTGCACACCTTCGCCGACGACGTCGACGAGCTCCTCGCCGACGAGGGCCTCGCCGTCGGCTCCCACGACATCGTCGCCCCGGCCCCCGGCACCGACCTGGCCAGCGGCGACGAGGTCGTGGTCCGCTACGGCCGCCCGGTCGCCCTCACCCTCGACGGGCAGCGCCGCCAGGTGTGGACGACGGCCAGGACCGTCGACGGCGCCCTGCGCCAGCTCGGAGTACGGGCCGAGGGCGCGTACCTCTCCGTCTCCCGCGCCGCCCCCATCTCCCGCCGCGGCCTCACCCTCGACGTCCGGACGGAACGGACCGTCACCCTCCTCGCCGACGGCCGCGAGCGGACCCTGCGCACCAACGCCGCCACCGTCCGCGAGGCCGTCGCGGAGGCCGGGATCACCCTCTCCGGCCAGGACACCACCTCCGTGCCGCCCGGCTCCTTCCCGCGCGACGGCCAGACGATCACCGTCCTGCGGATCACCGGCAGCCAGGAGATCCGCGAGGAGCCGATCCCGTACGCCGTCGAGCGGACCGGCGACCCCGAGCTGTTCGCGGGCACCGAGGTCGTCGAACGGCAGGGCGCCCAGGGCGTGCGCCGCGTCACGTACGCCCTGCGGACCGTCAACGGGGTCCGGCAGAAGCCGCGGAGGACCGGCGAGGAGATCGTCCGGGAGCCCGTCACCCAGCTGGTGAAGGTCGGCACCCGGCCGTTGCCCACCTCCGTCGCGGGCGCGGACGGGCTCGACTGGGGCGCCCTCGCCGCCTGCGAGTCCGGCGGCCGGCCGAACGCGGTCGACCCGTCGGGGACCTACGGCGGGCTCTACCAGTTCGACCCCGGCACCTGGCGCTCGCTCGGCGGCAGCGGCGTCGCCCAGGACGCGAGCGCGTCGGAGCAGACGTACCGGGCGAAGAAGCTGTACGTGAGCCGCGGCGCGAGCCCCTGGCCGCACTGCGGCCGCAGGCTGTACCGGTGAGCCGCCACGACCTCGCTAGGCTGTAGCGGTGAGCACCACCACCGGCCCCGAAGGCCCCGACGCCCTCCTCGGCCCCGCCGACATCCGTGAACTGGCAGCAGCCCTTGGCGTACGCCCCACGAAGCAGAAGGGGCAGAACTTCGTCATCGACGCCAACACGGTCCGGCGGATCGTCCGCACGGCCGAGGTGCGCCCCGACGACGTGGTCGTCGAGGTGGGCCCCGGGCTCGGCTCGCTGACCCTGGCGCTGCTCGAAGCGGCGGACCGGGTGACGGCCGTCGAGATCGACGACATCCTGGCCGCCGCGCTGCCGTCGACGATCGCCGCCCGGCTGCCGGCGAAGCAGGACCGGTTCGCGCTGGTCCACTCCGACGCCATGGACGTCCAGGAGCTGCCCGGCCCGCCGCCCACGGCGCTGGTCGCGAACCTCCCGTACAACGTGGCGGTACCGGTCCTGCTGCACATGCTGGACCGCTTCCCGACCATCGAGCGGACGCTCGTCATGGTCCAGGCGGAGGTCGCCGACCGGCTCGCGGCCAAGCCCGGCAACAAGGTGTACGGCGTGCCGTCGGTGAAGGCGAACTGGTACGCCGACGTGAAGCGGGCCGGCTCCATCGGCCGCAACGTCTTCTGGCCGGCGCCGAACGTCGACTCGGGCCTGGTCTCGCTGGTCCGCCGTACGGAGCCGGTCGCCACGACCGCCTCGAAGCGGGAGGTCTTCGCGGTCGTGGACGCGGCCTTCGCGCAGCGCCGCAAGACCCTGCGCGCCGCCCTCGCCGGCTGGGCGGGCTCGCCCGCCGCGGCGGAGGAGGCGCTGGTGAAGGCGGGTGTCTCGCCGCAGGCGCGGGGCGAGTCGCTGACGGTCGAGGAGTTCGCGAGGATCGCGGAGGCGAAGGCATGAGCGGGTCCGGTGCGGGGTCGGGTGCGGCCGCGCGGAGCGTGACCGTCCGCGTGCCCGCGAAGGTCAATGTGCAGCTCGCCGTGGGCGGGGCGCGGCCCGACGGGTTCCACGACCTGGCGAACGTCTTCCTCGCCGTCTCCCTCCACGACGAGGTGACGGCGACCCCCGCCGCCGAGCTGACGATCACCTGCGAGGGGCCCGACGCGGACAAGGTCCCCCTGGACCGCACCAACCTGGCCGCCCGCGCCGCCGAGCTGCTGGCCGCCCGGCACGGGATCTCCCCGGACGTCCACCTGCACATCGCCAAGGACATCCCGGTCGCCGGCGGCATGGCGGGCGGCAGCGCCGACGGCGCGGGCGCGCTGCTCGCGTGCGACGCGCTGTGGGGCCTGAACTCCTCGCGCGCCGACCTCCTGGAGATCTGCGCGGAGCTCGGCAGCGACGTGCCGTTCAGCCTCGTCGGCGGGGCGGCGCTCGGGGTCGGCCGCGGTGAGCGGCTGACCGAGCTGCCGGTCGGCGGCGGCTTCCACTGGGTCTTCGCCGTCGCCGACGGCGGCCTGTCGACCCCCGCGGTGTACGGCGAGTTCGACCGCCTCAACGAGGGCGTCGCCGTCCCCGAACCGGTCGCCTCTCCCGCGCTCCTGGAGGCCCTGCGCACCGGTGACACGACCGCCCTGGCCGGCGCCCTGGCGAACGACCTCCAGCCGGCCGCGGTCTCGCTGCGTCCGTCCCTGACGGCCACCCTCGAGGCGGGTACGGCGGCCGGCGCCCTGGCCGCACTGGTGTCGGGCTCGGGCCCGACGACCGCCTTCCTGGTGAAGGACGAGGAGGCGGCCCACGCGGTCGCCGACGCCCTGATCGCCTCGGGCACCTGCCGCACGGCACGCGTGGCGACGTCCCCGGCCGTCGGAGCCGTCGTCCTCTGACCTGCCCCAGGGGCGGCCCCCGTCGTCGACTTCCAACGGACTTATGGGTTCCGGGAGTTGATGCGGATACCCTCGGCTTCGGTGTAGGTCGGCGGGGGAGGCTGGAGTGCACGGTAGGGAACTGGCACGTGCGGCGATCCGGTTACTGACACAGGGCGCGCCCACCACCCAGGAGGGGGCCGAGCGGCGGGCGAAGGTCCGCGTGCTCGTCGAGGACCGGCTCAGCCGCGGGAAGCTGGGCGCGGCCGCCCTGGAACGGCTGTGGCACGAGCCCGGCGAGGCGGCCGCCTCGATCGCCGCGGAGGTCCTGGCGGACGAGATCGCCCGGGACGCCGCCTTCGCCGCCCTGCTGACGGACGTGGTCGGTGCGGTCGGGGACGCGGGCGCCGTACCGCCAGGCCCCGCAACGCCCGGCGCCGTGCCTCCGGGCGCCGTACCTCCGGGTCCCGTACCTCCGGGTCCCGTACCTCCGGGTCCCGTACCTCCGCCCGGTCCCGTACCGCCCGGTGTCCCGCCGGCGCCCCCGCAGCCGCCCTTGCCGCCCCCCGCGGGGACGTCGCAGCCGTGGCCCTCGACGGCGCCGCCGGGCTCCCGGCCCCCGCTGCCCGACACCTACCGACGCCGGATGTGGGTCGTCCTGCTGCTCGGCCTGCCGCAGGCGATCGTCACGTACGTCGTCCTGAGCGTCCTCGTCTCGGTGGCCGGCGGCACCGGCGGCATCGCCGGCGTGCTCTACGTCCTGCTGCTCCTCGTCATGGCGGCCGGCCTGGCGGTCTCCGTCGCCCTCGCGGTACAGCTGCTCCGCAGATTCAGCAGCCCGGCCCTCATGGCCTCGGTGATCATCAGCTCCCTCCTGCTCCTGCGGATGGTCCTCGGCACCGTCGTCCTGTGAACGTACTCAGACGCCGGTTGAGTATCCGCGCCCTGACGTGCCGTGGGGTGGGCGCGGGACCGTACGCCCATGGGAATCAGGGGAGTCGGAGACGCCACGGGCGTCAGCGCGCGGGAGCTCGCCGCCGCCACGCCTGCGACACGTGACCGGTACGTCGATCTGCTGCGGGTCGCCTCGCTCGGGGTCGTCGTCCTCGGGCACTGGCTGATGGCCGCGGTGACCTCCGACGGGTCGGTGGGCAACCTGCTCGCGGTCGTCCCCGAACTCCAGATCGTCACCTGGGCGCTCCAGGTCATGCCGGTCTTCTTCTTCGTCGGCGGCTTCTCGCACGCCCTCGCCCACCGTTCCCGCCCCGCGTACGCCGCCTTCCTGCGCGCCCGGCTCCAGCGGCTGCTGCGGCCGACGATGGTGTTCGTCGCCGTGTGGGGCGCCGCCGCGCTGGTGATACAGCTGCTCGGGGCCGACGGAGGGCTGACCGGGGTCGCGCTGCGGCTCGTCACGCAGCCGCTGTGGTTCATCGGCATCTACCTCGCGATGGTGGCGTTCACCCCGCCGCTGGTGAAGCTGCACGAGCGGTGGGGCTGGGGCGCCTTCGGCGCGCTCGTCGGCGGGGCGGTGGCCGTGGACGTGCTGCGCTTCGCCTTCGACGTGCCCTTCGTGGAGTTCCTGAACTTCGCCTTCGTCTGGCTGGCGATCCACCAGCTCGGCTTCCTGCGCGCCGACGGCATGATCCGGCTCCCCGCCGTCCTCGCCGGTGCCGGGCTGCTCGCCGCGGCCGGGCTCGTCGCCCTCGGTCCCTACCCGCTCTCCATGGTCGGGATGCCCGGCGAGAAGGTCTCCAACATGGCCCCGCCGACCCTGGCCCTCCTCGCGCACGGCCTCTGGCTGGTCGGCGCCGTCGAGTTGCTGAAGGGCCCGGGCGCCCGGTTCGTCGCCCGCGCCGGGGTCTGGCACAAGGTCGTCGTCGCCAACGGGATCGCCATGACCGCCTTCCTGTGGCACCTGACCGCCATGCTCGGCGTGTACGGCGCCCTCCTCGCCCTCGACGTCACCCTGCCCGCGCCCGCGACCGGCGCCTGGTGGGCGCAGGTCCCGCTCCGGATCGCCGCCGCGGCCCTGCTCACAGGGCTGCTCGTCGCCGCCTTCCGCCGCTTCGAACGCCCGCCCGCCCGAAGGGCCGCGCCCACGAGCGCGACCTCCGCCGGCGGCCCCGTCGCCGCCCTCGGCATCACCCTGGCCCTCTTCGGCATCCTCGGCCTGTCGATGGTCGGCTTCGGCGGGCTCCTGGAGGGCCGTTCGGCCACCCTCGTCGCCCTGCGGATCACCGCGCCCGCGGCAGTCGCGATGGCCCTCGCCGGCTGGCTGCTCGTGGAACGGGTGGGGCGAGGGGCGCGCCCCGCCGAGTGAGGGTCGGGTGAGGGAGTGCCCGGAGCCGTTGACGAGCGCCCGGTCGGCTGTGCCTACCCTGGTGCCTTTGGCGTGGTGGACGGCGCGGGCGCGGTACGACGGCGCGGGGCGCGGTACGACGGATCGGAGCGGTACGGGTGACGGGGGCGAACGGCGCGGAACTGGTCGGCGAGGTGCTCGGCGGGCGGTACCGCGTGACCGCGACGATCGGGCGCGGTGGCATGGGCGTGGTCGCCCGGGCGGTGGACCTGGTCCTCAACCGCGAGGTCGCGGTCAAGGTCGTGCGGGCCTTCACCGACGCCTCCCCCGCCGAACTGGCCGACCTCCGGGTCCGGATGGAGCGGGAGGCGCAGGCCGCCGCCCGGATCCGGCACAGCGGTGTGGTCACCGTCCACGACGTGGTCGAGGAGCGGGGGCTGCCCGTCATCGTCATGGAACTGGTCGACGGGCCCTCCCTCGACGACGTCCTCGCGGAGCGCGGCCCGCTGGACCCGCGCGAGGCGGCCGCGATCGGCGCCCGGCTGATGGACGCGCTCGACGCGGCCCACCGGGCCGGGGTCCTGCACCGGGACGTGAAGCCCGGGAACGTGCTCCTGGAGCGCGGGGGCCGCGTCGTGCTCACCGACTTCGGCATCGCCAGCATGGACACCTCCGGCGACGAGGCCCTGGCCAAGCTGACCCAGAGCGGTCAGATCGTCGGCTCCCTCGACTACCTGCCGCCCGAGCGCGCCCAGGGTCAGGAGCCGGGCGCCGCCTCGGACATCTGGGCGCTCGGCATGACGCTGTACGCGGCCGTGGAGGGCGCCTCCGCGTTCCGCCGCACCTCGGTCTGGTCCACGCTGGCGGCCATCGTCAACGAGCCCCTGCCGGAGCCCCTGCGGGCCGGACCGCTCGCCCCGGTGCTCCAGGCGCTCATGGCGAAGGACCCGCTGCAGCGGCCCGACGCGGCGCGCGCCCGCGAGCTGCTTGAAGCGGTCGCCACGGGCGGGACGCCGGACAGCGCGACGACGAACCTCGCACCCGCGCCCGTACCCACGCCCGTACCGGCCCAGGCCCAGGCCCCCGTACCCGTACCCGCACCCGTACAGACCCCGCCCGGTGCCTTCGGCCCCGCCGCCGAACCGTTCCAGCAGCCGCACCCGGCCGCGCAGCAATACCCCCACCCGGCCGGGCAGCAGTACCCGCAGCCGGCCGCCCCCGTACCCGGCGCCCCGCAGCCCGCCGCCCCGCCCGCGAGCCGCTCCGAGAGCCGCACCGAGACCGTCCGCGCCCGGCGCCGCCGTGGCCGGACCGTCCTCGCGGCCGCGGTCGCCACCGTCCTCGTGGGCGGCGGCGTCGCCTACGCGCTCATGAACACGGGCGACGAACCGGGCGGCGGCTCGCACGCGGCGCCGCCCGCCGAGAGCGGGCCGTCCGACGGCGACATGTCCGGCACCGGCGGCGCGGGCGCCGACGAGCCGACCTCCCCGGGCGACCTGACCTCCATGGACCCCGGCGAGACCCGGTCCGCGACCCCCACCCGGCCGGCTCCCACCCCCACGACACCCGACGACAAGCCGTCCGCGAGCCCCTCCGCGAAGCCGTCCACGTCCGCGAGGCCCACGCCCACCCCCACGGCCACGGAGCCCACCCCGGTCTCCACGGCGTGCACCGGCTGGAGCTACGCCAATCGCAGCGACGGCTACGGATACCTGTCGCAGAACTCGCACCTCTACACCGGGCCGTACGCGGACTGCGGCTGGGTGTCCCCGGTCAAGGACGGCGTCAAGATCTACTACCACTGCTACGTCACCAACGCCCACGGCAACAAGTGGATCCACGCCCGTATCCAGGGCACGGAGACCGAGGGCTGGGTGTTCGCCGACAAGACCACCGGCGGGAGCGGCAACCTCAACCGCTGCTAGGGCCTGTCCGGGGGCGTCCCGGCCCTCCTGGCGGCGGGAGGACCGCCGGACGCCGTCCCCGCGGCCCGGCGTCTACCCTTGGACCTCGATCCATTCCCCGCTACAGGAGTCAAAGTGGCCGTCAACCTGGTCAATGTCGAGGCTGTCAGCAAGGTGTACGGCACCCGTGCCCTGCTCGACGGTGTCTCGCTCGGCGTCTCCGAGGGCGACAGGATCGGGGTCGTGGGCCGCAACGGCGACGGCAAGACCACGCTCATCCGGATGCTCGCCAAGCTGGAGGAGGCCGACACCGGCCGCATCACGCACAGCGGCGGGTTGCGGCTCGGGGTGCTCACGCAGCACGACTCGCTCGACCCGGCCGCGACCATCCGGCACGAGGTCATCGGCGTCATGGCCGACCACGAGTGGGCCGGCAGCGCGAAGATCCGCGACGTGCTCACCGGGCTCTTCGGCGGGCTCGACCTGCCCGGCTTCGAGAAGGGCCTCGACACCGTCATCGGCCCGCTCTCCGGTGGCGAGCGCCGCCGGATCGCGCTCGCCAAGCTCCTCATCGAGGACCAGGACCTGATCATCCTGGACGAGCCCACCAACCACCTCGACGTCGAGGGCATCTCCTGGCTCGCCAAGCACCTCCAGACGCGCCGGTCCGCGCTCGTCTGCGTCACCCACGACCGCTGGTTCCTCGACCAGGTCTGCACCCGCATGTGGGACGTGCAGCGCGGTGACGTCCACGAGTACGAGGGCGGCTACTCCGACTACGTCTTCGCCCGCGCCGAACGCGAGCGCAGGGCGGCGACGGAGGAGACCAAGCGACAGAACCTGATGCGCAAGGAGCTGGCCTGGCTGCGGCGCGGCGCCCCCGCCCGGACGTCCAAGCCGCGCTACCGCATCGAGGCCGCCAACGAGCTGATCGCCGACGTGCCGCCGCCGCGCGACACCTCCGAGCTGATGAAGTTCGCCAACGCCCGGCTCGGCAAGACGGTCTTCGACCTGGAGAACGTCACCGTCACCGCGGGCCCCAAGACCCTGCTCAAGCACCTCACCTGGCAGCTCGGCCCCGGCGACCGCATCGGCCTGGTCGGCGTCAACGGCGCGGGCAAGACCTCCCTCCTGCGGGTGCTCGCGGACGCCGCCGTCAGCCAGGGCGAGAAGCAGCCCGCCGACGGGAAGGTCGTCGTCGGCAAGACCGTGCGGCTGGCCTATCTCTCCCAGGACGTCACCGAACTCCCCGGCACGCTGCGGGTCCTGGAGGCCGTCCAGCAGATCCGCGACCGGGTCGACCTCGGCAAGGGCCGGGAGATGTCCGCCGGTCAGCTCTGCGAGCAGTTCGGCTTCTCGAAGGAGAAGCAGTGGACGCCGGTCGCCGACCTCTCCGGCGGCGAGCGCCGCCGTCTCCAGCTGCTGCGGCTGCTGATGGACGAGCCGAACGTGCTCTTCCTCGACGAGCCCACCAACGACCTGGACATCGAGACCCTGACCCAGCTGGAGGACCTCCTCGACGGCTGGCCGGGCTCCATGGTCGTCATCTCCCACGACCGGTTCTTCATCGAGCGCACCACCGACCGCACGTTCGCGCTGCTCGGCGACCAGACCCTGCGGATGCTGCCGCGCGGCATCGACGAGTACCTGGAGCGGCGCCAGAGGATGATCGAGGCGGCTGTCCCGGCCGCCGCCCCCGCGGCCGCGGCCGCGCAGGCGAAGCCGGGCGTCTCGGCGGCCGACGCGCGCGCCGCGAAGAAGGAGCTGCAGAAGGTCGAGCGGCAGCTGGACAAGGTCTCCGAGAAGGAGGCGAAGCTGCACGCGCAGATCGCCGACAACGCGACGGATTTCGAGAAGGTCGCCAAGCTCGACGCGGAGCTCCGGGAACTCGCGGGGGAGCGGGAAGAGTTGGAGATGCGCTGGCTGGAATTGGCGGAGGACGCGTGAGGATTCGTAGAGAAGCCGTGCGAAACGCATAACGAGGGCATCACGGGCCGGTCCTCCCTTGGGAACAAGGGGTGGACCGGTCGCTTTTGCGCCATCCGGTGAGTGGTAGAAAGAAAACCCGCTCACACCAAGGGGGAACGCGCTGATGACCCAGCCGCCCAGCAACCAGCCGCCGGGCTTCGGCGCACCGAACCCGGACCCGGCCCAGAACCCGCCGCAGACTCCGCCGCAGGGCATGCCTCCGGCGCCTCCGATGCCGCCGCAGGCGCCGGCCGCGCCGCCGGTCCCGCCGCAGGCTCCC
>NZ_JBEZNQ010000050.1:0-58275 GCF_040653315.1 Streptomyces sp. NPDC047981
CGCGGCGCCTGCCGGCGGAGCGGGCGCCGGGGTGGTGCGGGGCCGGGTCGGGCGGTGGTTGTGCGGGCGACCCGGCGGGCTGGGCCGGGAGTGAGGCGGCTCCGGGTGGCGTGGGGGTGCGGGGCGACCAGGCGGCGGGGGCCGTGGCCGAGCGCACGCGCTGGGGGCGTTCTCAGGCGCGGGAGCGGCTGGCACACTCACGTCAGTGACCAACAGCCCCGATGCCCCTGACGCCCCCGACGCTCCTGGCGCACCCGGCACTCCCGTCGACGCGCTCGCGACGAAGACGGCCGACGCCGTCGGCTCCGCCGCTGCCGTGTCGGCCGACCCGGTCGCCCCGGTCGACGCAGGCCGGGTGGCGGCGCTTCGACGGCGCATACAGGCCGTGCTCATCGCCGGACAGATACTCGGCGGGCTCGGCATAGCCACCGGTATCGCCCTCGCCGCCGTCCTGGCCAAGGAGGTCAGCGGCTCGGAGGCCCTGTCGGGCCTCGCCTCGACCGCGTCGGTGGCCGGACCCGCGCTGCTCGCCATGCCGCTGGCCGCCCTGATGGGCGCGCGTGGGCGGCGGCCCGGTCTCGTCCTGGCCTATCTGATCGGGGCCCTGGGCGCGGGAGTCGTCGTCCTCGGGGCCGTCGTCGACAGCTTCCCGCTGCTCCTCGCCGGTCTGGTCGGCTTCGGTGCCGCGTCCTCCGCCAACCTCGCGGCCCGGTTCGCCGCCGCCGACCTGGCCGAGCCGGACCGCCGCGGCCGGGCCATCTCCACCGTCGTCTGGGCCACGACCATCGGCGCGGTCCTCGGGCCCAACATCGCCGCGCCCGCCGGTGAGAGCGTGGCCGGCCTCGGCATTCCGGCGGCGGCCGGTCCCTTCGTCTGGGCGGCCGGCGTCTTCGTCGTCGCCGCGGTCGTCGTGGCGCTCCTGCTGCGCCCCGACCCGCTGCTGACGGCCCGCGCCCTGGCGACCTCCGAGGAGAGCCAGGAGGCCGACGCCCGCTCGCTGCGGGCGGGAGTGCGGGCGGTACGGCGGTCCGCCGGCGCCCGCCTCGCCCTGGTGACCGTGGCCGCCTCGCACACCGCGATGGTCTCGATCATGTCGATGACCCCGGTGGCCCTGAGCCACCACGGCGCCGGGATCCAGCTGATCGGCCTCGTCATCAGCGGGCACATCGCCGGCATGTACGCCTTCTCGCCCGTCATGGGCTGGCTGTCCGACCGGCTCGGCCGGCTCTCCGTCATCGGGCTCGCGGTCGGGCTGCTCTCGGTGGCCGCGCTGCTGGCCGGCACGGCGGGGCCGAGCCACGGCCAGACCGCCGCGGGTCTCTTCGTCCTCGGCCTGGGCTGGTCGGCGGGCCTGGTGTCGGGCTCGGCGCTGCTCACCGACTCCGTGCCGCAGGCCGCGCGGGCGGCGGTGCAGGGCCTGTCGGACTTCATCATGAACACGGCCGCCGGACTCGGCGGTCTGATGGCGGGGCTGATCGTGGCCGAGGCGGGCTACGGCTGGCTGAACCTGGTGGGCGCGTGCCTGCTGCTGCCGATGGCGGCGCTGGCAGTGCGCGGCGTGGTACGCCGGGCGGCCTGAGGAGCTGACGGACTGGCGGACCCACGGACTGGCGGCGCCGCACGCTCAGGGGCATCGGATATCGGATATCGGATCCAAGATCCAGGATCCCATGCCCAGATCCTTGGATCCGATATCCGATCCGGCGCACTCAGAGGCTGATGTGATACGCCTTGCGCAGCGTCTCGTGGACCGTCCAGGTGGTCCGGTCCCCCTCGCGCAGCACGCACGCGTCGCCCGGGCCGATCTCGAGCGTGGCCCCGCCCTCGACGGCGACCGTCGCCTTCCCGCTGACGACGACGAAGAGTTCATTGGCCTCCGTGTCGGTCACCACGCCGGGCGTGATCTGCCAGATGCCGCGCACCTGCTTGCCGTCGGCGGACTCCCAGAGGACCTTGCCGGTCACCTCGGGCGTGCCGGAGACGATCTGGGCGGGGTCGAGCGGCTCGGGCTCCAGCTCCGCGTCGGGGATGTGGACGGCGAAGGAGGGCTGGTCATGTGTCGTCATGGCCGGTGACTGTAGCGGGGTCTCGGGGGCGCCCCATGGCCGGGAGTCGCCGGAGGAAGCGCCTCCGTTTCCCTCCTGACCAGGAGACATCGCCCGACCGCCGCGGGGCGACGGAATCCGAAGGACGGCCTGGGGCCGGCGCCCGAGGGGCCGAGCTGGGCTGCTGCGGCGGAAGAGGGGCCCGCGCCCACCGACGGCGTCCGTCACCACGGAAGCCGGCCACTGATTTCGTACGGAGTGCCCTACACGCCCAGTTGGCGTACCTCGGGTCGAAGTCGGCCGGTCCCGCGTCGTATAGGTGGCAGATGGACACCTCGGCCCCTCCGGGGGCGGAATCGCTCATACGCGTACGCCGGCGAGGGCGGCATCGCGGCGCCGCACCGCCGAAAACCGGGGGCGGCGGGGCAGGTTACGGACCGATGTCCCCGCTGGTCACGCCTGGCGCCTTTGGTGCGCCCAATGTTGGTCGGGCGGAATCCACCGAGCGCCCTGTCCAGGTTGGCGCGTGCGCGTCAAACTCCCTCGTGACCTCCTCCCCCCACCTCCGACAGGAGAGTGTGATGCCCGCGATATCCGCCGCCCCCCGCACCGTCTCCCGTGCCACCTCCCGCACCGTCTCCCGCACCGCCGCACTGACCTCCGCCGCACTCCTCTCGGCCGTCGCGGCCCTCGCCGCCGCCCCCGCGGCGCACGCCGCCCCCGGACCGGGCGCCCCCGAACCGCAGGCTCCCGGCGCCTCCTACAAGGCCGCGCACGACACCCTCGGCCCGCAGCGCCTCACCCCCGCCCAGCGGAGACTGAGCGCCGCGAAGGAGGCCGAGGCGAACAGAGACTTCGACGGCGTCCGCACCCGGGCCGCGCTCGCGGGCTACAAGCTCTCCGGCGGGCTGCACCAGTCGCAGAAGACCTCGTACTGGTGCGGGCCCGCGACCCTCGTGATCACCCAGTCCGCGCGCGACGGGGTCGCCGGCCGTTCCCAGCAGGACGCGGCGACGCTCCTCAAGACCAACAGCAGCGGAACGGCCTGGTACGGCATCAACATCAACGTGCCCAACCCGACCGGATATCCGATGGCCGACGCTCTGAACAGCCGCCTGCCCGGCGCCGGTTACGTGCCCCGGGCGCTGCCGTACACCCCGACCGCCACCGACAAGGCCAACTTCAAGCAGCACATCACGCACAACACCGACAACGACTACGCGATCGCGGGCAACGCCTGGGAGGTGCCCGGCGGCCCCCACCTCGTCGGCCACCCGAACGTCGAGATATTCCACTGGGTCGCGATCGACGGCTACAACACGGACACCGCCGCCGGCCAGGTCAACTACCTCGACCCGGTGGGCGGGGTGAGCACGAGCGTGATCTCGTGGGCGGGCTCCGTCCCCAAGTCGGCGCACATCTCGTCCGACACCATCACCACCATCATGGGCGGCCGTGGCTACGTCTGGTAGGACGCACCGGCCGCCGCGCGCACCGTCGCCCACCGGGGCCCGCCGCGGCCTCGCCCTGCTGCTGACGGGCCTCCTGTTCGCGGGATGCTCGTCGGCGCGGTCGGGGCCCGAGCCCACCCCGGACCGTCCGAGCACACCGGCCCCCCGGCCGAGCGCCCTGTCGGCCGCGTGCGAGGTCGGACTCCCGACCGCCTGGCGCTCCGCGCTCGACGCGGGCGAGCTGCGGACCCCGGCCGGGCAGCGGGCGGTGCTGACCGACACGGGTCCCGGCTGGACGGTCGTCCAGCTCACCGGCGGCGACGGCCGCCGTGCCGCCCTGGTCCGGGCGGGCGGCGCGCCCCGTACCCTGCTCGACCTCGCCGACCCCGTCGAGCACCAACTGCTCGCGGCCGACTTCGACGGTCGCCGATGGGCCGCCTTCGCCGTCCTGGAAGGACGGACCCTGGACAGCCCGTGGAGCCTGTACGTGTGGGACGCCGAGACCGGCGCGTCCCGCAGGATCGCCCGGGCCGACCGGCCGGGCCCCCTCCCCCAGCCCGTCGTCCGCGACGGCACCGTCCACTGGGCGCAGGGCGTCGGCGGCGGGAAGGCCACGGTGTACGCGGCCCCGGCGGCCGGCGGCGCTCCGCGGGCGCTGCGGACGGGCGTGATGGACGCGCCGTTCGCCGCGGGCGGGCTGCTCGTGTGGCGCGAGTCGGCGGGTTCCGGCACCCGGCTCGCCGCGGTCTCGCTCGCCGACGGCCGCCCCGCCGCGCTGCCGGCCCCGCTGGCCGCGCTCCGGGACATCAGGTCCGTCGCCTCCGACGGCGGCACGACCGGGGGCGGCACCTGGGCCTGGGTGGAGGGCGAGGCCGCGCCCCGGCTGATGGTGTGGCGCACGGGCGACGCGCGGGCGACGGCGGTGGTGACCGCCTCCCCGGCCGTCGACGGCATGGACCAGGTGCGGATCAGCGGCCGGCTGGTCACCTGGCGCACGCCCGAGACCGCGTACGCCCTGGACCTCGGCTCGGGCTCGTACGCGCGGATCACTCCGGCGTACGGCTACGCGCAGGCCCGGGACGGCGCCCTGGCGGTCGCGTACAGCGTGGGAAACGCCAAGAGCGCCGACTCCCGCCCGGTCGTCCAGGTCGTCGACGCGGTGCGGTTGCCGGGACTGCCGCGCTGTGGCTGAAGTACGCCACCGAGGTTTGAGGGGCGCGTGGTCGGCCAGAAATGGGACATGTCCACACAGGTGTCCGAAGAGGTGCGGGAGGCGCTCCACCAGGGCCGGCCCGTCGTCGCCCTCGAGTCCACGATCATCGCCCACGGCCTGCCGCGCCCGCGCAATCTGACGGTGGCCCGGGAGTTGGAGGCGCTGGTACGGAGCGAGGGCGCGGTGCCCGCGACGATCGCGGTGATCGACGGGGTGGCCCATGTCGGCCTCGGCGAAGCCGGGTTGACTCGGGTCGCCGAGGACCCGACGGTCCGGAAGCTGGGCCACCGCGACCTCGCGCCCGCGCTCGCGACCGGGGCGACCGGCGCGACGACCGTCTCCGCGACCGCGTGGCTGGCGGACGCGGCGGGCATCCGGGTCTTCGCGACCGGTGGACTGGGCGGGGTGCACCGGGAGTGGACCGCGACACAGGACGAGTCGGCCGATCTGCGGCTGCTCTCCCGAGTCGGGATCACGGTGGTGTGCGCGGGCGTGAAGTCGATCCTCGACGTCCCCGCGACACTGCAACGCCTCGAGACCCTGGGCGTGACGGTGACCGGGTACGGGACGGAGCACTTCCCCGGGTTCTATCTGGCCTCCTCCGGGGAGCCGGTCGACTGGACGCTCCGGACCCCGGAGGAGGTGGCGGGCGTGATGCGGGCGAAGGACGGGCTTGGCGGGCCGCACGCGGCGCTGGTCGTCGCCAACCCGGTACCGGTGGCCGAGCAGTTGGATCCCGCGCTGCACGACCGGGTCCTCGCACAGGGCCTCGCGGCGGCGAAGGAGAAGGGGATCGGCGGCCAGGCCGTGACCCCGTTCCTGCTGGAGTATCTGATGGTGCACACCGAAGGGGCGTCCCTGGAGGCGAACCTGGCGGCGGTGCGCGGCAATGTGCGGCTCGGGGCCCGGATCGCCTCCGCGTACGCGGGCGTCGGCGCATGAGCGGTCTCCTGGTCGTCGGTGACGTGGTCACGGACATCGTGGCCCGGCACCGGACGCCCCTCGCTCCGGCGACCGACACGGCCGCCGAGATCCGGCGCCTGCCGGGTGGGGCGGGGGCCAACGCGGCCTGCTGGGCGGCGCGTTCGGGCTGCGCCTCGGTGACCCTGCTCGGCCGGGTCGGCACGGACGAGGCCGCGTGGCACGACGGGCAGCTGCGGTGGGCGGGCGTGCGGCCGCTGCTCGTCCCGGACGGCGAGGCCGGTACGGCGACGGTGATATCCCTGGTCGACGCCGACGCGGAGCGGACGTTCCTGACCGACAGCGGCGCCGCGCTCCGCCTGACCCCCGCCGACTGGTCCGACGCCTTCCTCGACGGCATGGCCCGCCTCCATCTGTCGGGGTACCTCTTCTTCGCCGAGTCGAGCCGTGCCGCCGCGCTGAGGGCGATGCGCGGGGCGCGGGAGGCGGGGATCCCGGTGAGCGTGGACCCTGCCTCGGCGGGGTTCCTGAAGCAGTGGGGCGCGGAGAGGTTCCTCGCGGCGGCGCACGGGGTGGAGGCGCTGTTCCCGAACGCCGACGAGGCCCTGCTGCTCACCGGGTGCGCCGATCCCACCGAGGCGGCGCGGACCCTGAGCCGTACGTTCCCGCTCGTCGCGGTCACCCTCGGCGCCGGTGGCGCGCTGGTCGCCGAGGCGGGCGCGGTCACCGGACAGGTCCCGGCTCCGGACGTGACGCCGGTGGACTCCACGGGCGCGGGCGACGCGTTCGCCGGGACGTTCCTCGCGGCCCTGCTGGCGGGCGCGCCTCCCCTGGAGGCGGCAGAGGCGGGCTGCCGGGCAGGCGCGGAGGCCGTGACGGTGGTGGGCGGACGCCCACGGCCGGCGGGACCCTGGCCGGACGCGGAAGCCCGGGCGCGCTAGGGTCTTTCGTTTGGATCAGGCCGGGCTCGCGGGCCCTGGCACCGCGCCTCGCCGCGTTGTCGTCGGTCCCCAACGCTCCGCGTTGACTCCCTCCTCCGCCTTGCGATCCGTCCCCTAGGCCCAGAGGGCCTGGGGAGACCCCATGCACCAGACCCCGCTCCCTGATCCGGCCTGATCCAAACGACAGGCCCTAGCCGGGGAGGCCCGTCCAGGCGGGATGGCGCGGGTCGTCGGTGCGGACGACCACGTCCGCGGCCTCGGACGGGCCGACCTCGTTCTCGTACCGCTCGAAGGCGGGCAGGGTCCACGTCTCCTCGGTGCGGCGCGCGAGGGCGCCGGGCGAGAGCCGCAGATGCGCGGTCGTGTCGAACGGGAACCAGTGGCCGAGCAGGAACGGCCCGTGCACCACGAGGACGCCGCCCGGCGGCAGTTCGGTGTAGGGGCTGCGGGTGGCACGGTCGGTGGCGGGGTCCCACAGATCGGGCAGGACGCGGCCGCTGCCGCCCGCCTCCAGCGGCCCGAACACCTCGCGCCACAGCGCTCCGGTGTCGAACCAGCCGCTGTAGTACGCGTCGGGGTCCTGCTTCCCGTACTCGTAGCGGAGCGACGCGGGCCGCAGGAACCCTCCGGTCCCGACGACGAGCACGGACCGGCCGCGCAGCCGCAGCGCCCCGGCGATCCGCTCGGCGGTCTCCGCGGCCGGCGCGGCGGGCGCCCCGTCGATGCCGACCTTCAGCCAGGCGCTCCCGTCACCGGGGGTCGCGCCGTCGATGTGCGCGGCGAGGGCCTCGGAGAGGCGCTCCCAGGTGATCGCTTCGAATCGCACGGGCTTGACCTTGTCCTTGGCGTCAGGGTTCGAGCATCGAGTCTATGAACAGCGCAGAGCCGCATAGGATCATTCTCGTCACCGGAGCCGGCACCGGCATCGGCCGGGCCACCGCCCGGGCGTTCGCCGCCGCCGGCGACACCGTCGTCGCCGTCGGCCGCAGACCGGGACCGCTGGCGGAGACCGCCGGGGGCCACCCGGGGATCCGACCGCTGATCGCCGACATCACGGCCGAGGGTGCGGCGGAGGAGATCGTACGGTCGGTGCTCGCCGCGCACGGTCGCCTCGACGTCCTCGTCAACAACGCGGGCATCGCCACCGGAGGGCCGCTCGGAACGCTCGACCGGTCGGTCGTCGGCCCCCTCGTCGAGACCAATCTGGTCGCCCCGATCCTGCTGACCCAGGCCGCCGTGCCCGCGCTCGAGGCGGCCGGCGGTGTGGTCGTCAACGTCACGACGACGGTCGGTCAGCGCGGCTGGCCGAACAACTCGGTCTACCCGGCGACCAAGAGCGCCCTGGAGACGCTCACCCGCTGCTGGGCCGTGGAGCTCGCCCCGCGCGGCGTCCGTGTGGTCGCCGTCGCGCCCGGCGCGATCGAGACACCGATCGCCGATCACCTGGGGCTGACCGCCGAGCAGCGCGCGGCGATCAGGACGTGGCAGATCGCCCACACGCCGCTCGGGCGGGTGGGGCTGCCGGAGGAGGTCGCCTGGGCGATCACCCGACTGGCCGCGCCCGAGGCCGGGTTCCTCACGGGAACGGTCCTGCCCGTGGACGGGGGTGCGCTGGTCGCGTGATACGACTGCGCGAGGAGGTGGTCCTTGCGCATCGGTGAACTGGCCCGGAGAACGGGCGTGACAGCCCGGGCTCTGCGTCACTACGAGCGGGCCGGTCTGATCACGTCGGTCCGCGAGCCGAACGGATACCGGATCTACGACTCCACCGCGTCGGCCCGCGTGGCCAACATCCGGTATCTCCTGGACGCGGGGCTGACCTTGGAGGACGTGGCCGCGTTCAGTGCCTGCCTCGACGGCGACATGCGGGCCACGCCGCCGTCCGCCCGCGGGCTCGACATCGCCCGCGAGCGGCTGGCCGTCCTGGAGGCCCGGATCGCCGCGCAGACCGCCGCCCGCGACCGGCTGGCCGCCGCCCTGGCGACCGCCCGCGGCTGAGGACTCTAGGGGCGGCGGTGCGCGCAGTCCGGCGCGTCCGCTTCCATCGCGAGCGGGGCGCCCTGGGGCAGCAGGCAGGTCATGTAGAGCACGACGGGTTCCGTGCCGAAGTTGTGTCCGACGTGCCGGTTCCTGCGGCCCGCGGGTTCCACGAACGCCTCGCCCGCGGACATGGTCTCGACCGAGCAGTCGTGCAGGACGCGGGTCAGCGTGCCCGACTGGACGACGGCGATGATCTGGCCGGGGTGGTGGTGCCAGCCGGTGGA
Source organism: Streptomyces sp. NPDC047981 (assembly GCF_040653315.1). Classification (NCBI taxonomy): domain Bacteria; kingdom Bacillati; phylum Actinomycetota; class Actinomycetes; order Kitasatosporales; family Streptomycetaceae; genus Streptomyces; species Streptomyces sp. NPDC047981. The sequence continues at coordinate 8,836 of NZ_JBEZNQ010000050.1, forward strand.
CTCGCCCGGGGCGAGCGTGACGGTGCGGAAGACGACGTCCGTCCGGCCCTTGGGCGGCTTGATCCTGAGCGTCCCGCCGGAGGTGCCCTTGGCGAGCGTGCCACGGGTCTCCCGCGTGCCCGCACGCCGGCCCACGAGGGTCTCACCGGGCCGCGGCTGCGCTTCGCCCCGTTCGATCCAGACGTCGGTCCCCATGGAGCAGCCCTCCCGCTTCCCCGCGGCCTCTCGGTTCAGGCCGCAAAACAGCCCCACGCTACTCCGTAAGAGGGAAGAGCCGGACGGGGATTGACGATCAGTTCACCGACATCGGCAGCAGTCGCGCCCGCAGTTCACCGGCGAGGCCGCCGTCGCCGGACACCTCGACCCGGCCGTCCCGCACCGCCCGGGCGAGCGTCGCCTCCCCGGCCGCCAGGGCCCGGCAGGTCGCGGCGTCGGTCCGCAGCAGCACGTCGGCGGGGTCGGCCGGCGGTCCGTCGCCGTACGCGGGCGGCCCGTCGCCCCCGAGCCGGACATGGAACGCCCCCTCGGCAAGGGTCACCTGGACGACCCCTGTGACCAGCCCTTCCAGGGCTCCGATCAGCGGGACGGCGAACCAGTGCGCGCGCACCGCGTCGGTCGGCCGGGGCTCCTCCAGGGCGGGGGCGCCCCACTCCGCCAGGGCCCGCAGGACGGGGAGGAGATCGCGTCCGCGCGGGGTGAGTTCGTACACGGACGCGGAGACGGGCGCGGGCAGCCGGCGGCGGGTGACGAGTTCGGCGCCCTCCATGTCCTTGAGGCGGCCGGCGAGCATGTCCGTGCTGACGCCGGGGAGGTCGGCGTGCAGGTCCGTGTAGCGGCGCGGCCCCGCGAGGAGTTCACGGACGATCAGCAGTGTCCAGCGGTCGCCCACGACGTCGAGGGCACGGGCGGCGGCGCAGTACTGGTCATAGCTTCGACGACGTGGCATGCGACGCAGTCTAGACAAGTTGTTGGACTTTCCAAGCTCGAACTTGGTAAAACCAAGCAGCACCATTACGTCTGGGGAGGTCGTCGCATGGAGTTCCGGCAGTCGAGCAAGCTGAGCGAGGTCTGCTACGAGATCCGGGGCCCGGTCATCGAGCACGCCAACGCCCTGGAGGAGGCGGGCCACAGCGTCCTGCGCCTCAACACCGGAAACCCCGCCCTCTTCGGGTTCGAGGCGCCCGAGGAGATCGTCCAGGACATGATCCGGATGCTCCCCAAGGCCCACGGCTACACGGACTCCCGCGGCATCCTGTCCGCCCGGCGCGCCGTCGCCCAGCGCTACCAGGCGATGGGCCTGCCGGAGGTCGGCGTCGACGACGTGTTCCTCGGCAACGGCGTCTCCGAGCTGGTCTCCATGGCCGTGCAGGCGCTCCTGGAGGACGGCGACGAGGTGCTGATCCCCGCCCCCGACTTCCCCCTGTGGACGGCGGTGACCACCCTCTCGGGCGGCAAGGCCGTGCACTACCTCTGCGACGAGTCGGCCGACTGGTACCCGGACCTCGACGACATGGCCGCGAAGATCACCGACCGCACCCGCGCCGTCGTGATCATCAACCCCAACAACCCCACGGGCGCCGTGTATCCGCGCGAGATCGTCGAGGGCATCCTCGACCTCGCCCGCCGCCACGGCCTGATGGTCTTCGCCGACGAGATCTACGACCAGATCGTCTACGACGAGGCCGTGCACTACCCGGCCGCCTCCCTCGCCCCCGACCTCGTCGTGCTCACCTTCGGTGGGCTCTCCAAGACGTACCGGGTCGCGGGCTTCCGCTCGGGCTGGCTGGTCGTCACCGGCCCGCAGCAGCACGCCAAGAGCTACCTGGAGGGCCTGACGATGCTGGCCTCCATGCGGCTCTGCCCGAACGCCCCGGCCCAGTACGCCATTCAGGCCGCGCTCGGCGGCCGGCAGTCGATCCACGAGCTCACCGCCCCCGGCGGCAGGCTCCACGAGCAGCGCGACAGGGCCTGGGAGAAGCTCAACGAGATCCCCGGGGTCTCCTGCGTGAAGCCGAAGGGCGCGCTGTACGCCTTCCCGCGCCTCGACCCGAAGGTGCACAAGATCCACGACGACGAGAAGTTCGTCCTCGACCTGCTGCTGCGCGAGAAGATCCAGGTGGTGCAGGGCACCGGCTTCAACTGGCCCCGCCCGGACCACTTCCGCATCCTCACCCTGCCGTACGCCGACGATCTCGACGCCGCGATCAGCCGCATCGGCCGCTTCCTCGGCGGCTACCGGCAGTAGACGGGAGGACGGGGGGACGGCCCGGGAAAAGGAGCGGGTCCGAGGGCGTAGCCGGCCCCCGGACCCTGATGGATGCCGCTCCCGTCACACGCCGGCACACTTGAGAACCCGGGTCAGTCGTCATTGCGTCGCGTCCTGCCATTGGACCACCGCCGATCGAGCTCGGCGGACCAGATTCGAACTGGCATTTCGACGCACCAGGGCCCGGGCCCGGTCGATCCGGCGATGAGCGGCGCATACTGAATCTGGAGCAATAGTCTGAGTTTGAACGCGACCCTCGTCAGAAGGGCCGCGCATTCACGACAAGCCTCAGCTTCAGCTTTGCGCTCCTCGCGCACCCCGACCGTGTTCTGTGGCCGGGGAGTTCATGGGTCTTCCCGCTACCCGAAAAGGTAGCCGAAGACGGCGTCACCGACCCGCTGGTCGACGACCTCGGCGCTGTTCGCCTCCTCACGGGCGTACTTCACCGCCTGCTGGAGCTTCTCCACCCGCTCCAGGAGCTCGTTCACCCGCCGGACCGGCAGGGCGCCGGAGAACTTCACGGTCGTCCAGTAACCGACCGGCACGTCCTCGTAGTACACCTCGACCTGCGCCGGGTGCTTGTCGGTCGCCTCCGCCTTGACGTGGTTGCGCGGCACCTTCTTCGTCCGCACCGTCCGGACGACCTCGGTCTTCCACGCGTCGGTCGACGGGTCCTGCGTCCACGATTCGGCCGCGTCGAGAACGGGCAGCTTGCGGACGAAGGTGTGGATGTCCGTGAGCTGCTTCTCCAGGAACAGGAGGTACGCGACGGGGACCTGGCCCACCAGCACCCGCCCGTCGACCGTGATGTCGGCCCGCGCGTCGCAGTTGGCCCAGTCCTTCGTGGCGGTCACGTCGAACAGCCTCGTCAACGCCCGCGCGGTGTCGCGCAGCACGTCCTCGGCCTTCACCTGCACCAGCGTCGACTCGGGCGGCAGCTGCTCGCCCTCCTCGTCCTTCGGCTGGTACGTACGGGAGATGCCGGCGAGCAACGCGGGCTTCTGCAGCCCGTGGTGTGCCGCCGTCAGGTCCTGCTGCGCCCGGGACTTGACGCCCTTCTCCACTGCGATGATCTGATTGAGTTTCGTTGCCACGCGACAGACCCTAGAGGGTGGAGTGGCAAGGGTTCGAACGAATATCGGGTGTCGGCCGCGGGCCCGACGTGAGTGTGCCGAGGAGCAACCGGTCATGGATACGGCCCTGATCGCCGTGGCGGGCACCCTCCTGGGGGTGATCGCCACCCACTGGTTCCAGGGCCGCGCGGACGCCCGCACGGCGTCGCTGGCCCGGGACGAGCAGCTGCGCCAGGAGCGGATCTCGGCGTACAGCGCGTTCGCGGGCGCGGTCGTCGACTACCGGCGCAGCCAGAACGACCGCTGGTTCAGGGCCGCTCAGGACCCGGACTCGGAGCGGGCGGAGGAGTCGCGCTACGCCTCGTACCACCAGCGCACCGCCACCCGGCAGGCGCTCTTCCGTGTCCAGCTGGTCTGTGACGATCCGGCCACCCGCGAACTCGCCGAGTCCGCCTTCGAGATGACCAACTGCATGCACGAGGCGCCCGACGAGGAGGACCGCGCGCGGCGCTCCCGGGAGGCGAAAGAGGCGCTCGACCGGTTCATCACCGCGGCCGCGCCCGGCGTGCGCTGAAGCCGAGGACAGGGCTGAGGAGGCCGTCATGGACCTGGTCGCACCCGTCGTCGTCGAACCGCTCAAGCGCCGCCGCTGCTCGGAGTGTCTCCAGGGGCCGCTGGAGCGGATGATCGTGGAGTTCAACGCTCCGGTCTGCCTGGACTGCGCCGACCTGGGCCATCTCGTCTTCCTGCGCCGCGGGAACACCGCCCTCACCCGCCGGGCCCGGGAGGGCAGCGCGCTGTGGGCGGTGGTCGTCCGGCACAACCGGCGCCGTACCCGGTACGAGCGTCAGGGCCTCCTCGTCGAGGAGGACGCGCTCGCCCGGGCCGAGGCCGCCTGTCTCGCGGACGCGGAGGCGCGGGCCCGTCGCCGGGCGCGGGACGCGGCCCGCCGCGCGGAGCGGGACACGGCGGTCACGGCGGCCCTGGAGGCGGAGATCCTGCGGCTCTTCCCCCGCTGCCCGGGGGACCGGGCGGCGGAGATCGCGTCCCACGCCTCCAGCAAGGGCAGCGGCCGGGTGGGACGTACGGCGGCGGGGCGGGCGCTCGACCGGGGTGCGGTCACGGCCGCGGTGCGGGCCGCCGTACGGCATGTCGACACCGAGTACGACACGCTGCTCATGCGCGGGGTTCCCCGGCACCAGGCCCGGACGAGCGTCGCACCCGCCATCGAGGCGGTGCTCCGGGCCTGGCGACCCGGGTGAGGCCCGGGGGAATCCGCGGGGGCCTCAGACCTGCGCGCCCGTGCGGCGCGAGCGGCGGTAGAGGAGCGCGCCGCCGAGCAGCATCGCGGCGGCGGCCGGGGCGCCGTAGCCGACGACGTCCGAGCCGGTGCTGGCGAGTTCGACGGAGTCGCCCTGCGGGGCGGGCGCGGGGGCCGGGATCTCGGCCTCGTCGTCGACCGGGGCGGGCAGCGGCTTCGGCTGCTCCTTCACCGGCGGCTTGGGCTGCTCGACGGGCGCCTCGGGCTCGCCGGGGCCGTTGACCGCGGTGTTGCCGATGGCCGGGTTGCCGATGCCGACGACGTTGACCGAGTTGCCGCTCACGTTGACCGGGAGGTCGATCGGGAGCTGCAGGCCGTTGCCGGAGAGCACACCGGGCGAGCCCTTCGCGATCCCCTCGGCGGTGGCGCCGCCGCCGTTGGACGAGCCGCCTCCGTGGGAGCCGCCCTCGTGGGAGCCGCCGCCGGCGTGGCCACCGCTGCGCGGGGTGCCGGGCTGGTCCTTGTGGTGCCGGCCGCCGCCGTCCGCGTCCGAGCCGTAGCCCTTGGACGGGCTCGTGTTGGCGCAGCGGTTGCCCACGGCCGGGTTGAGCAGTCCGACGACGTTGACGGTGTTCCCGCAGGCGTTGACCGGGACGTGCACCGGCAGCTGAATGGTGTTGCCGGAGCCGACGCCCGGCGAACCGACCGCGGCGCCCTGTGCACCGGAGTCGGCGTGCGCGGCGCCCGCCGAGAGCGCGAGTGCGCCACCCGTGACCATCAACGTGGCCAGACCACTTCGGCGAATCTGCCTCATGGCTTCCTGCCTTCTGGAGGTATTCACGGGCATTTGCCCGTACCGCAATTAACGCGATCCTGGCGAGGCTGGATCAGGCCGCCGGGGCGTTTCACTCCATCGAGTGGGAATGGACTCGAACGGACGGGGCAACCCCTGCCGTTCGAGCGATGAACGCACCGGAGGCGGCGGTCGGTCAGCGACCGAGCAGGTCCGTGAGGGCTCCGACGGGATCGGCGTCCGGGGTGCCACGCGGCCACCAGTCCTCGCGGTCGGCGTCCGACTCGTAGCCGTACCAGAGTCCGTCGCGGCCGAAGCGGAGTTGGAGCGACCGGGTCGACAGGTGGTTGCGCCAGGGGCGGAAGGCCGGGAAGTCGGCGGCGAGCAGGGCCGGGCGGGCCCGGTCGAAGGGTCCCGCGGGCGGGTCCCAGGGCTCTTCGAGGACGGCGAGTCCGGCGAGTCCGCCCTGCCGCCAGGCGGCGACGGCGCGCGCCAGGTCGGTGGGGGTGCGGTCGAGGGCGTGGGCCAGGTCTCGGTAGAGGGCGCGGGTGGAGGCGGTGAGACCGGAGCCCGGATGGGCGGCGGCCAGCCGGACGGCGTCCTGCCAGGGGGTGAGCGTGGCGACGGCGTCGTGGCCGGTGGCCAGGAAGGCGTGGGCGCGGGCGGCGGCCTCCGTCGCGAGCAGGTCGAGCGCGAGCGGGTCGGGGGCGTGCGGGTCGGGCGGGTAGACGGGTGGCCGGCCGGGCTGGGCGGGCACGGGGAGCGGTGGCGGCAGCGCCGGCAGGACGTGGCCCGTCAGCGGGGCGAGGGCGGTGCGGGCCGGGACGGTCGCCATCGGCGGCGCGGTCGTGCTCTTCTCCGCCGCGGAACGGGCCGCGTTGCGGTGGGTGAGGGCGGCGAGGATCTCCTGCTCGCCGCGGCCCCGCATCAGGAAGAGGACGAAGGGGTCCTCGTCCAGGAGCCGGGCGGACTGGTAGCAGAGGGCGGCCGCGTGCTTGCAGGGGAAGCCGTCGTCGGGGCAGGAGCAGTCGGGGACGAGGTCGCCGGGCGCCGGCAGCAGGCCCGAGACGGCCTCCAGGGCGTGCGGGACGTCCTTGTCGAGCAGGGCGGCGATGTGGTCGGGGCGGGCGGCGACCTCGTCGAGGAACCGCTCCCAGCCGTCGTCGCCGAGCGTCCGCAGCCGGATCTCGGTGCGGTACGGGCGGGGGCGGCTGCCGTGGACGTACGCGACGACCCGGCCGGGTGTGACCGTGATCGCGTCGACGTGCCCCCGCCCCGCGTACGCCTTGCCGCGTGCGAGGCGCGCCGGGTCGAGGGCGGTGTCCTCCAGAGCCTCCACCCAGGCGTTGCCCCACCAGGTGGCGGCGAACCGGCCGTCGGGCGCCTCGCGCGGGGCGAGCGCGGGGAACGTCCGGCGCAGGTCGTCATGGCGCGGGCCCCCGAACCGCCCGGCACCGGCCCCGCTCCGGGGGCGGCGGGCGGCACCGGGGCGCGGCGACGCGCCGGAGCGCTGGGCGGAGTCGGAGCGCGGGGTGGAGTCGGAGCGGCGGTTCATGACGGCCTCCTCAGCGACACCAGATCGGCCAGCTCGCGGTCGGTCAGTTCGGTCAGGGCGGCCTCGCCGGAGCCGAGCACGGCGTCGGCCAGGGCGCGCTTGGCCCGGAGCATCTCGGCGATGGTGTCCTCCACCGTGCCCTCGGCGATCAACCGATGGACCTGCACCGGCTGGGTCTGCCCGATCCGGTACGCACGGTCGGTGGCCTGCTCCTCGACGGCCGGGTTCCACCAGCGGTCGAAGTGGACGACGTGTCCGGCCCGGGTGAGGTTGAGGCCGGTGCCCGCCGCCTTCAGTGACAGCAGGAAGACCGGCACGTCGCCGGACTGGAAGCGGTCGACCATGCGCTCCCGCTCGGCCACGGGCGTTCCGCCGTGGAGCAGTTGGGCGGGGATCGCCCGCGCGGCCAGGTGGTCGGCGAGCAGCCGGGCCATGGAGACGTACTGGGTGAAGACGAGCACCGATCCGCCCTCGGCCAGGATCGTGTCCAGGAGTTCGTCGAGGAGGGCGAGCTTGCCGGAGCGGCCGGCGAGCCTGGCCGTACCGCCGCCCCCGGGCGTCTGCTCCTTGAGGTACTGCGCGGGGTGGTTGCAGATCTGCTTGAGCGAGGTGAGCAGCTTCATGACGAGGCCGCGGCGGGCGATGCCCTCGGCGCCCTCGATCTGCGCCATGGTCTCCCGGACCACCGCCTCGTAGAGCGAGACCTGCTCGCGGGTGAGGGCCACGGGGTGGTCGGACTCGGTCTTGGGCGGCAGTTCGGGGACGATGCCGGGGTCGGACTTGCGGCGGCGCAACAGGAAGGGCCGGACCAGGCGGGCGAGCCGCTCGACCGCCTCCTCGTTCTCGATCTCCTCGCTGTTCTCGACGGCGCGCGCGTGGCGGGAGCGGAAGGCCTTGAGGGGCCCGAGGAGGCCGGGGGTGGTCCAGTCGAGCAGGGCCCACAGCTCGGAGAGGTTGTTCTCCACGGGGGTGCCGGTGAGGGCGACACGGGCAGGCGTGGAGATGGTCCGCAGCGCCTTGGCGGTGGCGGAGAAGGGGTTCTTGACGTGCTGCGCCTCGTCGGCGACGACCATCCCCCACTCCTGTTCGGCCAGCTGGGGGGCGCTGGTGCGGAGCGTGCCGTAGGTGGTGAGGACGAAGCCGGCCGGGCCGGAGTCCGGGGCGAGGCCGTCGAGGGTGCGATCGGCTCCGTGGAAGCGGCGCACGGGCACACCGGGGGCGAAGCGCTGGATCTCCCGCTGCCAGTTGCCCAGCAGCGAGGCGGGGCAGACGACGAGCGTGGGGGCGCGGCGGGCCCGGCGCAGATGGAGGGCGATGAGGGTGACGGTCTTGCCGAGCCCCATGTCGTCGGCGAGGCAGCCGCCGAGGCCGAGCGAGGTCATCAGATCGAGCCAGGCCAGTCCGCGCAGTTGGTAGTCGCGCAGGGTGGCGTCGAGGCCGGCGGGGGCCTCGGTCTCCTCGGGTCCGGCGACGAGCCGGTCGCGGAGTGTCGCGAGGGCGCCGACGGGCACGGCGCGGACGGTCTCGCCGTCGACCTCGGCGGTGCCGCTGAGGGCGACCGCGAGGGCGTCGACGGGCTCCAGCAGGCCGAGCTCGCGTTTGCGTGCCTTGCGGACGAGGTCGGGGTCGACGACCACCCACTGGTCGCGCAGCCGCACGATGGGCCGGTGGGACTCGGCGAGCGCGTCCATCTCCCGCTCGGTGAGCGGGTCGCCGTCGAGTGCCAACTGCCAGTTGAAGCGGAGCAGTTCCTCGCTGTCGAAGAACGCCGTGCCGTCGGTGGCGGAGCCGGGGGCGGTCATGGGCGGCCGGACGACGGCGGAGGCGCTGAGCGAGCGGGCCAGTTCACGGGGCCAGTGCACGGCCACCCCGGCGTCGGCGAGGCGGGCGGCGGCCGGGCCGAGCAGCTCGTACAGCTCGTCCTCGGTGACGGCGAGGACATCGGGGACGTCGCGCTCCAGGAGCCTGCCGAGCGGCGGCCAGACACGGGCCGCGCGACGCAGCGCCAGCACCGCGTCGATCCGGGCGCGCGGCCCGAAGAGCTCGTCGCCCTCGCCCGCCCAGAGGGCGGCGGCGTCGATGACGAGGGTGGGGTCGGCCAGGCTGTGGACCTGGAGCAGGGCCGCGGCGGCCTGCCGCTCGTCACCGCCCTCCTCGGCGATGTCGAAGAGTTCGTACCCGGAGAGGTCGAGGCGCAGCGAGACCCGCACCCCGGCGTCCATTCCGGCGGCCGCCTCGGCCGCCCAGGCACGCGCGCGGGGCAGGTGCTGGGCTGCGCGCGCGGCGAACGGCGCCCCGGCGGCGTGGGCGGCGGCCGGCGTACGGGGCAGGGTGTCGGCGACCGCGTCGAGGAAGGCGCGCACCAGCGCCTCCGGGTCGGGCAGCTGGAGCGGGCTGCGGCCGGGCACAGGCACCGCGTGGGCCTCGGGGGGCATGGCGGCGGCGACGGCCCGCAGGTGCGCGATGTCGTCGGCGTCCAGCGGGCCCGCCCGCCAGGCGTCGAGGTCGTCGGCGGTGAGCCCCGGCAGCAGCCTGCCCCTCGCGGCGAGGTGCAGGGCGTGCAGGGCGGCGGCGCCCCAGCAGGCCGCCGCGGGGTGGACGCCCGGCCGGTGGCGGGCGGCGACCAGCTCCGGGAGGGCCTCGGCGACACCGAGGGTCACGGCGGGGACCGTGCGGCTGCGGACCCCGGCGCCGTGCCGCCGTACGACGGTGAGCTCGATCGGTTCCGCGCCCGCGACGACGGGCAGCGGACCGCCGTCCGGGGACCAGAAGGCGACCCGGCCCTCCCTGGGCAGCGCGGCAGGGAGGAAGACGGCGGCGCAGGTCTGCGCGCTGTGCTGGGCCACGGTCCTGCTCACCTCCCGTTCCTCGACGGATTCCGACTGGATCTCCGACCTTACGGGTGGGGTCTGACAACAGGCCGTCGTGCCGCTTCGCCCGGGCGGCCCAGCACCGGATGACAGCCCGGGCGGCAGGCGGGAGGGTGACGGGGACAGGGCTTCTGCCGCCTTCGCCCGACAGACGAGGATCCGCCATGTCCGTACACCGGCGTCTCGGCACCGCCGCCGGGGCCGCGCTCCTGACGCTCGCCGTCGCGGGCTGTTCCGGCCTCGGCCGCACCGCGGTGGGCCCCGTCATCTACGAGACCCAGCGCGAGGTCGTGATCTCCGTGACGAGCCCGTCGGTGAAGGGCTGTCATCGCCTGGCGCCGTCCGGCGTGACGGCGATCGAGAACCAGACGCTCATCGACATCAAGGCGTACACCAACCGCACGTGCCAGGGCGACTACATCTACATCCCCACCGTCACGAGCAACAGGATCGCCCCGGACACCCTCCCCTGGCGCAGCTACAGCTTCGTCCACTAGCCACGCCACCGCTTCCCGTTCTCAGCGGGGTGCCGGGCGAGCCCTCACCCAGGTGCCGTCGTCCGTCAGGTAGGCGTCCACGGCGAGTCCCGCCTCGCCCAGATGCCGTTCGAAGTCCTCCTTGCTCAGGGGCCGCGAGCGGAAGGTCTGGGTCCAGCGGAGGTCCGGGAAGACGTACTCGGCGACGACCGAGTTGACGCCGTCGCCGACCGGGTCCGCCGAGAGGATCCGTACCGTGCAGCCGCTCGGGTCCCGCCGTTCGCGCGGCACGTCGAGGTGCCAGTTCTCGCCCTCGCGCTGGATCAGGACGCAGCCGTCGTCCCGTACGTGGTCTCTGCAGGTCTCCAGGAGTGCCTGGCGCTCGCGGTGTTCGGCCGTGTGCACCAGGTACGAGGCGAGCATCACCACGTCGAACCGCCGCTCCAGGGCCAGCGATTCGATCGGGCTGCGCACCGTCTCGGCGCCCGGCACCCGCTCCCGTACCGCTTCGAGCATCTCCTCCGACTCGTCCACCGCCGTCACGGCGAAGCCGCGCTCGACCAGAGGACCCGTCACCCGTCCCGCGCCACAGCCCAGTTCGAGCAGCGAGGTGCCCGCCGGCACGGCCGACGCGATCACATCGGGCTCGGTCCCGACGCCCAGCCGCCGATACACTTCGACGGCGCAGCCGTCCGGGGTGATGGCTCCGGGCCCTGTCCCTTGGTGTCCCTCACGCATCCGTACGCTCATGCCCCGGAGAACGAAGGGGCACGGGGAGCCGTTCCTTCCGGCGCCCGCGCGGGCCGGAAGCCCCTCGTTCGAGTGATGTTCGCACGCGCGCGCCGGGGGTAGACCTCCGGTAGGAGATGTGACCGCCATGCGTACGGGCAGTGAGCCGGCGACCGCGCGCAGTGCGCTGCGGATGCGGTTCTGGCTGAGTCTGTGGGGTCTGCTCTGGGCCGCCTTCGGTACGACGGTGTTCGCCCTGGTCGGCAGGCCCGGGTGGGCGGCGGCCTGTGGCGTGCTGTTCCTGGTGGCGGCCGTCGACATGTCGATGGTGCTGCACCATCTGCGCCAGGGGCCGCATTGGCAGCCCGGCCGGGACATCCCGCCCTACGAACCCGATCACGGCGGCACGGGCCGCCGCTGAGACGCGCGGCGGGACCTCGCCGTCAGTCCTCCGCGCCGAAGCGGGCCGCCTGGAGGTACTCGGGCCTGGGGTCGAGGGCCGCAGCGAGCCGGAAGTGCCGGGTGGCCTGATCGGGCCGGCCGGAGCGCTGGAAGGTACGGGCCAGGGCGAAGTGCGCGAACGCGTTGTCCGGCTCGCGCTCCAAGACGAGTTCGAACTCCAGCTCCGCGGGACGCAGTTGCGCGGCGGCGAAGAAGGCGCGGGCGCGCAGCAGCCGCGCCGCGGTGTTCTCCGGGTGGGCGGCGATCACCGAGTCGAGCAGTTTCACGGCACCGCGAGGGTCCCGCGCGGCCAGCAGGTGCTCGGCCGCGCGGAAGTCGATGACGTGGGTCTCGGGGTTCCTCTCGGCCACGGTGGCATCCTTCCCTTGCTCCGGCGTTTCAACATCGGGTGCTGCAGGGCTATTCCGCGCCTGCGCGATCCCTACCCAGCCGGGGGCACGGCCGATCGGCGCGAGCGCCTCGGCTTTGTACCGGGTTCGGCTCCGGAGCGCTCACGGGGTTCCGTCGGCCGCCCGCCGGGTCAGCTGCTCCCAGACCGCGCGCACCTGGGGTTCCAGCGCCTCAAGCGGCCCGTCGTTGTCGATGAGGAGGTCGGCGATCTTCTGCCGCTGCTCGCGCGTGGCCTGGGCGGCCATCCGGGCGCGCGCCTCGGACTCGGCCATGCCCCGCAGCCGTACCAGCCGGTCGAGCTGGGTCTCGGGGGACGCGTCGACGACCACGACCAGGTCGTAGAGGGGGGCGAGGCCGTTCTCGGTGAGGAGGGGCACGTCGTGGACGACGACGTCGTCCGGTCCCGCCGCGCTCTCCAGCTCTGCGGAGCGGGCGCCGACGAGCGGATGGACGATCCCGTTCAGGGTGGCGAGGCGGTCGGCGTCGGCGAAGACGATCGAGCCGAGCCTCGGCCGGTCCAGCGTGCCCTGCTCGGTCAGGATCTCCGGCCCGAATGCCGCCACGACGGCCGCGAGCCCGGGTGTCCCGGGCTCGACGACCTCGCGCGCGATCTTGTCGGCGTCGATCAGTACGGCTCCGTAGGAGACGAGGAGCCGCGACACTTCACTCTTGCCGGCGCCGATACCGCCGGTCAGGCCCACCTTCAGCATGAGCGGCAGCTTAGGACCCCGGCCCGGGCCGCTAGGAGTCGCCCTCCCGCTCGGCGAGGAAGCGCTCGAACTCGCGGCCCAGCTCGTCCGCCGACGGGAGGTCCACGGGCTCCGCGACGAGGCTGCCCCGGGTCTCGGCGCCTGCCACCGCGTCGTACTGGTGCTCAAGGCCCTGGACCAGGGCCGTCAGCTCGTCGTCGCCCTCGCCGATCTGGCGCTCGATCTCGGTCTGGGTGCGCCGGGCCTCGGTGCGCAGCGTGTGGGCGACACCGGGCAGGACGAGACCGGTGGCGGCCGTGATGGCTTCCAGCGCGGTCAGCGCGGCGTCGGGGTACGAGGACCGGGCGACGTAGTGCGGGACGTGCGCCGCGACGCCCAGGGTGTCGTGGCCGGACTCGGTGAGCCGGAACTCGACGAGCGACTCGGCGCTCCCGGGCACCTGGGCCTCGTCGAAGGGGCTCTTGTGGCCCGGCATGAGGTCCGTGCGGCTGCCGTGCGGCGTGAGGCCGACGGGCCGGGTGTGCGGGACGCCCATCGGGATGCCGTGGAAGTTGACCGAGAGCCTTACGCCGAGGCGCTCGACGATCTGGCGGACGGCGACGGCGAAGCGCTCCCACTCCACGTCCGGCTCGGGGCCGGAGAGGAGCAGGAAGGGCGCGCCGGTGGCGTCCTGGACGAGCCGGACCTCGATGGCGGGGGTTTCGTACGCCGTCCAGCGGTCGCGCCGGAACGTGAGCAGCGGCCGACGGGCGCGGTAGTCCACGAGCCGGTCGTGGTCGAAGCGGGCCACCACCTGGTGGGGCAGCGTGTCGAGCAGGCGGTCGACGATCTGCTCGCCCGTCTCACCCGCGTCGATGTAGCCGTCGAAGTGGTAGAGCATGACCAGCCCGGCCGACTCCTGCGCCAGGGCCACGTCCACCACGGCCAGGCCCTTCTGGTCCCATTCGTACAAATCCTGGGGATCAAGCACGATTACCGCTCCTCCTCGCGTTCCTAGGGAAGAACGCTCCCCGGCCCACCAGCATTCCCCGCGTGAGGGTTTTCGTGAGCGGAGTGTCAGCGCGCGAGCACGCGCACGCGCCCCCGGCGGGCGCAGGGGGCGCGGGACACGAAGGAGGCCCGCTCCCCCGAAGGGGCGCGGGCCTCGATCTTGGCTAGCTACTGACTAGCAGCAGAGCTGATTCAGCTCTGGCCGCCGGCCAGCTTCTCGCGCAGGGCAGCCAGGGCCTCGTCCGACGCCAGGGCGCCGGAGTTGTCGTCCGACTCCGAGGAGTACGAACCACCGGAGACGCCCGCCGGAGCACCGGCCGGAGCGGCGGCGCCACCCTCGGCAGCGGCGGCCTCGTCGGCCTCGCGGGACTTGATGACCTGAGCCTGGTGCTGCTCGAAGCGCTGCTGCGCCTCGGCGTACTGGGTCTCCCAGGCCTCGCGCTGGGTCTCGTAGCCCTCGAGCCAGTCGTTGGTCTCGGGGTCGAAGCCCTCGGGGTAGATGTAGTTGCCCTGGTCGTCGTAGGACGCGGCCATGCCGTACAGGGTCGGGTCGAACTCGACCGACGCCGGGTCGGCACCGAAGGACTCGTTGGCCTGCTTCAGGGACAGCGAGATCCGGCGACGCTCGAGGTCGATGTCGATGACCTTGACGAAGATCTCGTCGTTGACCTGGACGACCTGCTCCGGGATCTCCACGTGGCGCTCGGCCAGCTCGGAGATGTGGACCAGACCCTCGATGCCCTCGTCCACGCGGACGAACGCACCGAACGGAACCAGCTTGGTGACCTTGCCCGGGACGACCTGACCGATCTGGTGCGTGCGGGCGAACTGCTGCCACGGGTCCTCCTGCGTCGCCTTCAGCGACAGGGAGACACGCTCGCGGTCCATGTCCACGTCGAGAACCTCGACGGTGACTTCCTGGCCGACCTCGACAACCTCGGACGGGTGGTCGATGTGCTTCCAGGACAGCTCGGAGACGTGCACGAGACCGTCGACGCCACCCAGGTCCACGAAGGCACCGAAGTTGACGATCGAGGACACGACGCCGGAGCGGACCTGACCCTTCTGGAGGGTCGTGAGGAAGGTCTGGCGAACCTCGGACTGGGTCTGCTCCAGCCAGGCACGGCGGGACAGGACCACGTTGTTGCGGTTCTTGTCCAGCTCGATGATCTTCGCCTCGAGCTCCTTGCCCACGTAGGGCTGGAGGTCGCGGACGCGGCGCATCTCGACCAGGGAGGCCGGGAGGAAGCCGCGGAGGCCGATGTCGAGGATGAGACCACCCTTGACGACCTCGATGACGGTACCGGTGACGATGCCGTCCTCTTCCTTGATCTTCTCGATGGTGCCCCACGCACGCTCGTACTGGGCGCGCTTCTTCGAGAGGATCAGGCGGCCTTCCTTGTCCTCCTTCTGGAGAACCAGGGCCTCGATCTCGTCGCCGACCTTGACGACCTCGTTCGGGTCGACGTCGTGCTTGATCGAGAGCTCGCGGCTCGGGATGACACCTTCGGTCTTGTAACCGATGTCGAGCAGGACCTCGTCCCGGTCGACCTTCACGATGACGCCGTCGACGATGTCGCCGTCGTTGAAGTACTTGATCGTCTCGTCGATCGCGGCGAGGAAGGCTTCCTCGTTACCGATGTCGTTGACCGCAACCTGCGGGGTGGTGGCGGTGGTCTCGGTGCTGCTCGTCATGTGGGAAAGGGCTCCGGTTACGGACAGAAAGTCGTAGGTACTGCTACGCCGAGAGCCCGTATCGCACCGAAGAAGCCGGACAGCCTGTGAAGCGCCGTTCCCGATCAAGGGAGGCGCCTCGTGAACCGAGGGGACATACAACCGTGCGAGCGCGGCCTGCTCCGTCTGAGGCGCGCAGGCCCGCAGCGCAACCTTTAGCATACGGGGGCAGCCGGACAGGGTCAATGCGCGAAGCGCGCAGGCGGGGCGGATCGCGGCATACCCGGCACAACTCAATTCTCCCGAGGCCATGGTGGCCCCGGGGGCCGCACGGCGGCGCTGTGCGCAAACTACATCGACGGGCGAGATGAACCAAGAGTACGGACAGGAAGCCGACCCCGAGGACGGGATCGGCGGGGTCCACGGGGCCGACGGGACGGACGAGGGCGAGGCGACCCGCCGCGAGGCCGGGGACGCCGAGAGCAGCCGGGCGAGCCGGGGCTGGTGGGACCGGAACGCCGACGAGTACCAGAACGAGCACGGGGCCTTCCTCGGGGACGACCGCTTCGTCTGGGGGCCGGAGGGGCTCGACGAGGCCGATGCGGGGCTGCTCGGACCGGCCGAGGGGCTGAAGGGGCTCGACGTCCTGGAGATCGGCGCGGGCGCGGCGCAGTGTTCCCGCTGGCTGGCCGCCCACGGCGCCCGGCCGGTGGCCCTCGACCTCTCGCACCGCCAGCTCCAGCACGCCCTGCGGATCGGCGGGGACGTGCCGCTGGTGGAGGCGGACGCGGGCGCCCTGCCGTTCCGCGACGGCTCCTTCGACCTGGCCTGCTCGGCGTACGGCGCGGTCCCGTTCGTGGCCGACCCCGTGAAGGTGTTCCGCGAGGTGCGCCGGGTGCTGCGGCCGGGCGGCCGGTGGGTGTTCTCGGTGACGCACCCGATCCGCTGGGCCTTCCCCGACGAGCCGGGCCCCGAGGGCCTGTCGATCTCCGCCTCCTACTTCGACCGCACTCCTTATGTCGAGCAGGACGAGCGGGGCCGCGCGGTGTACGTGGAGCACCACCGGACGATCGGCGACCGGGTGCGGGACGTGGTGGCCGGCGGCTTCCGGCTGGTCGATCTCGTCGAGCCGGAGTGGCCGGCGTGGAACAGCCAGGAGTGGGGTGGCTGGTCCCCGCTGCGGGGGAACCTGATCCCGGGCACGGCGATCTTCGTGTGCGAGCGGGACGCACAGCCGTAGCGAGGGGAACGAACAACTCAGGCGAGCGGGACCGACAGCCTCAGTCATATGAAAGGACTGGGGCTGTGGACAGCCGGGCCCGGCGTCGGCGGTGACGTACGAGACTGAGTGCGTGATCCGAAACGACGCACTCGACCGTCTCCCCGTCCGCCATGCCGTCCCCGAGCTGCTGACCGCGCTCGAGGAGCGCGGCACGGCGGTGCTGTACGCGCCTCCCGGCACCGGCAAGACCACGCTGGTGCCGCTGGCGCTCGCGGGGCTCATAGGGGACGGACCCCGGCGGCGCGTCCTGGTGGCCGAGCCGCGCCGGATGGCGGTGCGGGCGGCCGCCCGGCGGATGGCGTGGCTGCTGGGCGAGGAGGTCGGCCACGCCGTCGGCTTCTCGGTGCGCGGGGAGCGTCGGACCGGTCCTGCGACCCGCGTCGAGGTGGTGACGACGGGTGTCCTGCTCCAGCGCCTCCAGCGTGATCCGGAGCTGGCGGGCGTGGACGTGGTGCTGCTCGACGAGTGCCACGAGCGTCATCTCGACGCGGACACCGCGATGGCGTTCCTGGTGGACGTCCGGGCGACGCTGCGGCCGGAGCTGAAGCTGATCGCGGCCTCGGCGACGAGCGACGCCGAGGCGTGGGCGCAGCTCCTCACCGTCCTCGACGGCAGCGGTCCCGCGCCGATCGTGTGGGGGAAGGGCGAGGGGCACGGCTATCTGGTGCGGTTCGCCGCGCCGCCCGCCGGCATCCGGCCCTCCCACGGCACCTGGGTGGACCCGGCGCTCCTGCGCCACGTCGCTGCGACGGTCCGGCTGGCCTGCGAGCGGCACGAGGGCGACGTCCTCTGTTTCCTGCCCGGTACGGGCGAGATCGCGCGGACGGCGGGGCTGCTGGCCGGCCTGGACGCGGAGGTGCTCCAGCTGCACGGGCGGGCCCCGGCGGCGGTGCAGGACGCGGTACTGAAGGGAGCGGAGCCCGGCGGGCGGCGCAGGGTGATCCTCGCGACCTCCGTGGCGGAGTCGAGTCTGACGGTCCCGGGGGTGCGGATCGTCGTGGACTCGGGCCTGTCGAGGGAGCCGCGGACCGACCACGCGCGGGGCCTCGGCTCACTGGCGACGGTGCCGGTGTCGGTCGCGGGCGCGACCCAGCGCTCGGGCCGCTCCGGGCGGGAGGCCTTCGGTGTGGTCTACCGCTGCTGGGCCGAGGCGGACGACGGACGCCGGGCCCCCTACCCCTCCCCCGAGATCCGGATCGCCGACCTGGCCGCGTTCGCCCTGCGGGCGGCGTGCTGGGGCGACCCGTCGGCGGAGGGCCTCGCCCTCCTGGACACCCCGCCCGCCGGGGCACTGGCGGCGGCCCGTTCCGTCCTGACGGCGATCGGCGCGGTCGACGAGGACGGCCGGGCGACGGAGCGGGGGGTACGGATGTCCCGGCTCGGGGTGCACCCCCGGCTGGCCCGGGCGCTTCTGGACGGTGCGCCCGAGGTCGGGGCGCGGCGCGCGGCCGAGGTGGTCGCCCTGCTGAGCGAGGAGCCGCCCCGGGAGTACGGGGACGACCTCGCGGCGGCCTGGCGGGCGGCCCGGCGGGGCGCCGACGGCTACGGGGCGCGCTGGAAGGCGGAGGCCCGGCGCCTCGAACGGGCGGCGGGTGAGGCGGGCTCCGGGAGCGCGGACGGGCGGCGGGGGGAGAGCGGCGCTCCGGGCGGGGGCCCGTCCGGGGCCGGAAGCCCGGCCGGCGATGCCGTCGCCGGGGGCTTGGCCAGAGGCGTGGTCGGCGGCGACGCCGGGTTCGGGGGCCTTGCCGGGGCCGGTGGCCTCGCCGGGGGTGGGGAGGACGTGGTGGCCGGGCTGGTGACGGCGTACGCGTTTCCGGAGCGGGTGGCGCGGGCGCGGGAGGGGAGCGGGTTCCTGATGGTGTCGGGGACGGGAGCCGAGCTCGCCGAGGGCTCGGGGCTCGGGCGCGCGCCCTGGCTGGCCGTCGCCGTGGCCGACCGCACCGCGCGGAGCGCCACGGCCCGGGTGCGTCTTGCGGCCGTGGTGGACGAGGCGGTGGCCCGGGCCGCCGCCGGACATCTGCTCGCCTCGGGCGAGGAGGTGCGCTGGGAGGACGGAGACGTGGTCGCCCGCACGGTATCCCGGCTGGGCGCCGTGGAACTGGCCGCGCGTCCGCTCGGGGAGACCGCCGACCCCGCGCTCGTCCGTGCCGCGCTCCTGGACGGGCTCGGGCGGGAGGGGATCGGGCTGTTGTGGTGGAGCCGTGAGGCGCGGGAGCTGCGGCAGCGGCTCGGCTTTCTCCACCGGGTGCTCGGCGAGCCGTGGCCGGACGTCTCGGAGGAGGCGTTGCTCGACCGCGCGGAGGAGTGGCTGGAGCCGGAGCTGTCCCGGGCCCGGCGGCGGGCCGACCTCGGGCGGATCGACGCGGGGCAGGCGCTCACGCGGCTGCTGCCCTGGGCGACCGGCGAGGCGGGCAGGCTCGACGAGCTGGCGCCCGAGCGGATCGAGGTGCCCAGCGGGTCGCGGATCCGGGTGGACTACGACGGTGAACAGCCGGTTCTCGCGGTGAAGTTGCAGGAGATGTTCGGCCTCGCCGAGACACCGCGGGTGGCGGGCGGCACGCCGGTCGTGGTCCATCTGCTCTCCCCCGCCGGGCGGCCGGCGGCCGTCACCGCCGATCTCGCCTCGTTCTGGCGGGACGGCTACCGGGCGGTGCGGGCGGAGCTGCGCGGCCGCTACCCCAAGCACCCGTGGCCGGAGGACCCGGCCGGCGCGGAGCCGACCCGGCACACCAGCGCGCGGCTCAGGAGGGAGCGGTAGCGGGGCCGTCCGGGGCGGGGCGCCGGCCGCGCGCCTCGAGCCAGAGGGAGAGGGCGAGCAGGAGGAGGGAGAGGGTGAGGAAGGTCCAGGGCAGATAGGAGGTGACGAGCAGGATGACGGTCCGGTTGGCGTCGACCAGCTCGACGGTGTCGCGGATGTAGTCCTCGCGCATCTTCACGTGCCCGGAGAACGCGGTGACCTTCCAGTCGGTCTTGTCGTTGCGGAGCTCCTCCTCGTGGATCTCCTCGCCGTTGACCGGGGCGCCGGTGACGGGGTCGACCCAGAACATCCGCTTGGTCGTGTACCAGATGGACATGCCCGACTGGCTGATCATCTCGGGGGTGATGCCCTTGACCGGCATCGTCTTGGGCATGGGGACCTTGGTCCAGGGGATGGTCTGCTCGAAGTAGTAGACCTCCATGCCGCGGAAGGTGCGGGTGCCCTTGTAGTGGATCGGGGAGGTGGTGCGGGAACGGGCGTCGAAGTACTGGTAGTCCCTCTTCTCGGTGAGGAAGGGCCACTTGAACTCGATGCCCTCGCGCCGGACGGGGTCGCCGTCGACCGTCGCGCCAGTGACGTTGACCGGGTCCTGGGTGTGGGCGTCGAAGACGTAGCGCTCGGGGATCTGGGAGACCATCTTGCCGTCGGGTCCGGTGATGTAGGTGAGGGCGTCCCAGACGACGACGTCACGGCCGGCGGAGCGCTCGATCCGCCGGGACTCCTCCACGTCGCCCTTGAGGGTCTGGATGATGGTGAGCTTCTCGACCTTCTTGGCGGTGAGGGTCGAGTAGTCGACGAGGGTCGCGGGCTTCGCCTCGAGGACGATCTCCTGGTACTGGTTCGGCGGGATCTTCGCCACGCGGGGGAAGACGTACCAGCGGAGGGTGGGGGCCATCGCGGCGAAGAAGACCGCGAAGGCGAGCAGGACGAGGCTGGCTCGGCGGCGCATGGACGGAGCTCCTCCTACTTCTTGGGGCCGGGGTCGGCGGTGAGGAGGGGCTTGGGCGAGGTGGGCCCGTCGGGCGGCAGATCGACCACGGAGACGAGGAGGACGACGAGGAGGACTGGGACCAGCCCGATGGCGGCGGCTACGAGGGCGCGCATGGTCGGCCTCCCGGTGCTCGATCTGATGCGGCGTCAGGGCTGGGGCACCGTAGCAACGCGGACCCGAGATGAGAACACGTTGCACTCAGAACGCAGAACGCCGCCCTCCTGTCCAGGTGGACGGGAGGGCGGCGGGCCGGCCGGCCGTGCGGAGGCGCCGCGGCGCCTCAGGGGGTCGACGGGGCGGACGTGGTCGGCGCCGGCGTCGGCGTCGGGTCGGGCACCGGGGCGGTGACCTTCAGCTCGATGGTCACGGTGCCGCCGCCGGGCGCGGTGAGCCGGAGCAGGAAGGTGCCGGTCTGGTCGTCCGCGAAGATGTCGGGGAGGGTGAGCAGCCCGGCGGCGTCCGTCTTCAGGCCGGTGAGGGTGCGGACGGGGTTGCCGTCGGCGTCCTTGAAGTACGGGCCCTTGCTGTTCTGCTGCGGGTCCTCCGCCGAGCTGATCATGGTGGCGGTCAGGCCCACCGAGGAGGCGACGACACCGTCGAGGGTGGCCTTCACCAGGACGCGGTCCGCGAACCGGCCGCCGGTGGTGGCGGTCAGCTCGGCGGCGTCGCCGCGGACCAGCGTGTCCGCCTGTCGCTCGGTGACGGTCGCGGAGAAGGAGACGGTCGCGCTGTTGCGGCCGACGGCGGTGGCCCGGACCGTGAAGGTGCCCGTCTGCTCGCCGGCCCGCGGGGACGGCGCGACGGCCCGGCCGTTGGCGGCGGTCACGACGGTCACGCTCTTCGCCACGCCGCCGAGGTTGGCGTCGGTGGTGCCGACGATCTCGAAGCGCACGCTGAGCCCGGCGACGGGCTTGCCCGCCGCGTCCAGCGCCTCGACCGTCGGGCGCCCGGCGAAGACGCTGCCGACGGTGGCCGTCAGCGTGCCGGTACCGGCGTCCTTGAGGGAGACGACCCTCGCGGCCGGCGGCTGGGTGACGGGCGGCGGCGTGACCGGCGGAGTGGTGCCGGGCTTCGACGGGGTCGGCTTCGGCGTGGTCGGGGTCGGCGAAGGGGTGACGGGCGCCGTCGGCGAGGGCTTCGACGAGGGGCGGGTGCTCGGGGTGTCGCTGCGGTCGACGGGAAGCACGCCCGTGCCGTCCGGGACCTGGTGGCTGCCGCGCTTGTAGTACTCGAACCAGGAGAGGACCGTGCGGAGGTACTCGGTCGAGCGGTTGTAGCTGAGGATCGCCCGGTCCAGGTCGGCCTTGACCGCGAGGTCGCGGTTGTTGGCGCACAGGTACATGCCCGCGGCCTGGGCGGCGTCGTAGATGTTGTTGGGGTCCTTGAGGCCGTCGCCGTTGGCGTCCTGACCCCAGGTCGCCCAGGTGGAGGGGATGAACTGCATCGGGCCGACGGCGCGGTCGTGCGTCGCGTCCCCGTCGAAGGCGCCGTCGTCGGTGTCCGAGATGTTGGCGAAGCCGACACCGTTCAGCTGCGGGCCCAGGATCGGCGAGAGGGTCTTCCCGTTGGCGTCGACCCGGCCGCCGCGCGCCTGCCCGGACTCGACCTTGCCGATACCGGCGAGCAGCTGCCACGGAAGGTTGCACGCGGGGTCGCTGGAGCGGATCGACTGCTCGGCCCGCTTGTAGGCGGCGAGGACGGTCGAGGGTATGCCGGCTTCCGCGGGGCCGGTGATGATCGGCAGGTCTATGGAAGTGCCGGGCTTGTTCGGCGTGTTCAGCGGCGGCAGGTCGGTGTAGTACGGGGAGTCACCGGTGGCCGAACCGTCGGGCGGGGTCGGCGTCGCGTCACCGGCGCCGACCGGCCGGTCCCCGGCCGCACTGTCCGAGGGCGGCGGTACGACACCGGGCGCCTGCGAGGCGGCCAGTGCCGCCACCGCCGCCGCGACGACCGCACCGCTCGTTGCTCCCCTGCGCAGACGGCGGCCGAATTGCGCTGCCATACGTGTGGTCCCTCCCCCTCGAGTGCACCCGCGCTCCCCGCGCGTGGCCTCAGGAGACCCTATGACACCGACGGGCCCCCCGACACAGCGCCCTGACCGTGTTTCACGCTTTCGTCACCTCTTGGTCGCCCACGGTCCGGGTGGAGATCGCTCCCGCATACTGGGCGTGACCGCCGACCGCCGCCGAGACGTCCGAGGCCGGCGCGGAGACGAGGGGGATGTTCCGATGCCGTTCACGCTCAGCCATGCCGCCGCGGTGCTGCCGGGCATCCGCCGCGACGGCACGGGACGCGGACCACTGATCGCCTCGGCGATGGTGGCGGGGTCGTTCGCACCCGACATGACCTATTTCGCGGCCACCGCCGTGCCCGGCGCGATGCTCTTCGGGAGCGTCACGCACTCCCCCGTGGGCATCGTGACGGTCGATCTGCTGATCACCGCCGCGCTGGTGGCCGTGTGGCTGATGGTGCGTGAGCCGCTGGTGGCTCTGCTGCCGGCCCGGCAGCAGAGCCGGGTGTACGGATTCGTGCGGGGCGGTACCTGGCGCGGGCGGCCGGTCCTGCCGCTGGCCACATGGTTCTGCCTGTCGGCGGTGCTCGGCGCCTCGACGCACGTGGTGTGGGACTCCTTCACCCACCTCGACCGCTGGGGCACCCGCGCGCTGCCGTTCCTCGACGACCTCGTCGCCGGCTTCCCGGTCTATCTGTACTTCCAGTACGGAGGGTCGGCCCTGGCGCTCGTCCTGCTGGTGTGGTTCACGGTACGGGCGCTGCGTGCCGCCCCGGGCGGGGCGACGCCGCCCGCCGGTGTGCCGGTCCTGAGCCGCCGGGGCCGCCGCCTGGCCGGCCTGCTGATCGGCGTCTGCGTCCTGGCCGGGATCGTGCACCGGTGCCTGCGCTGGTACGCGTACTGGGGTCGGATCGAGACGCCGCTGGACATCATCCCGACGGCCTGCTTCGGCGGCGGCGCGGGGCTCGCCCTCGGGCTCCTGCTGTACGGGGCGGGGATGCGGCTGCGCGCCGCGCGCCCGGCCGCGGTCCCCGAGGGGGCGGCCGGGGAAGCGGCGGCGGGCCGTGAGCCGGAGCGCTCCCGCCCCGGCCCACGCTGAGCCGGCGGGCCCTCAGTGGGCCGCCGACTCCCAGTCCGCGCCCACGCCGACGGAGACGTCGAGGGGGGCTCGGAGCGAGGCGGCCGCGGACATCTGCTCGCGGACCAGGGCCTCGACCCGCTCCCGCTCGCCCGGGGCCACTTCGAGGACGATTTCGTCGTGGACCTGGAGCAGCATCCGGGAGGCGAGTCCCGCCTCGGTGAGCGCCCGGTCCACGTTGAGCATCGCGATCTTCACGATGTCCGCCGCCGTGCCCTGGATCGGCGCGTTGAGCGCCATCCGCTCGGCCGCCTCGCGGCGCTGGCGGTTGTCGCTGTTCAGATCCGGCAGGTACCGGCGGCGGCCCAGCATCGTCTCCGTGTAGCCCGTCGCCCGCGCCTCGTCGACGACGCGGCGCAGATAGTCCCGTACCCCGCCGAAACGCTCGAAGTAGGTGTCCATCAGGGCCCGGGCCTCGCCCGCCTCGATGTTCAGCTGCTGGGAGAGGCCGAAGGCCGACAGGCCGTACGCGAGGCCGTAGGACATGGCCTTGATCTTGCGCCGCATCTCGGCGTCGACGGCGGACCGCTCGACGGCGAAGACCTGCGAGGCGACCGTGGTGTGCAGGTCCTCACCCGAGGCGAACGCCTCGATGAGGCCCTCGTCCTCGGAGAGGTGGGCCATCACCCGCAGTTCGATCTGGCTGTAGTCCGCCGTCATCAGCGACTCGAAGCCCTCGCCGACGACGAAGCCGTGCCGGATCGCCCGGCCCTCGTCCGTGCGCACCGGCACGTTCTGCAGGTTCGGGTCGGTGGAGGAGAGCCGGCCGGTCGCCGCCACGGTCTGGCTGAAGGTGGTGTGGATGCGGCCGTCGGCCGCGACCGTCTTGATCAGGCCCTCGACCGTCGACCGCAGCCGCGCCTGCTCACGGTGGCGGAGCATGATCACCGGCAGCTCGTGCTCGGTCTGCCCGGCCAGCCACGCCAGCGCGTCGGCGTCCGTGGTGTAACCGGTCTTGGTCTTCTTGGTCTTCGGCAGGTTCAGCTCGCCGAAGAACACCTCCTGGAGCTGCTTGGGCGAGCCGAGGTTGAACTCGTGCCCGACCGAGGCGTGCGCCTCCTTCACGGCCTGCTGCACCGCGCCGGCGAACTGCTGCTCCATGGCCTCCAGATGGGCCCGGTCGGCGGCGATGCCGTGCCGCTCCAGACGCGCCAGCAGTTCGGACGTCGGCAGCTCCACGTCGTGCAGCAGCTCGCGGGCTCCGACCTCGCCGAGCTTCTCCTCGAAGGCGTCACCGAGATCGAGGACGGCCCTGGCCTGCGTCATCAGCGCCTCGGCCTCCGCCGAGTCGTCGGCGCCGAAGGCGAGCTGACCGTCGGCGGCGGACGCCGGGGCGAGCTCACGGCCCAGGTACTCCAGGGAGAGCGCGTCGAGCGCGAAGGAGCGGCGGCCCGGCTTGACCAGGTACGCGGCGAGCGCGGTGTCCATGGCGACACCGGCGACGCTCCAGCCGTGCTCGGGGAAGACCCGCATCACGCCCTTGGCGTTGTGCAGCACCTTGGTCCGGGCCGGATCGGCGATCCAGGCGGCGAACGCCTGCTCGTCGGGCTCGTCGAGCTCGGTCGTGTCGAACCAGGCGGCGGCGCCGTCGGCGGCGGCCAGCGCGATCTCGCCGACGTTCCCCGTGCCCAGGGCCCAGCTGTCGACCGTGGCCATGCCCAGCGGCTTCGTGCCGTGCTCGGCGAGCCAGGGGGCCAGCTCGCCCGCGCCGAGGACCGTGCCGTCCAGCTCCACTCCGGCGGCGGGCGCCGGGGCCTGCTCCTCGCCGGCGCCCGGGTCGACGGCGAGCAGCCGCTCGCGCAGCGAGGGGTTACGGATCTCCAGCGTGTCCAGGACCATCGCGACGGCCGTGCGGTCGTACGCCACGCGCTCCAGGTCCGCCACGGTCTTCGGCAGCTCGACGTCCCGCACCATCTCCGTCAGGACGCGGTTGAGCTTGACGGCCTCCAGGTGGTCCCGGAAGTTCTGCCCGGCCTTGCCCTTGACCTCCTCGGCGCGCTCGACCAGCTCCGCGAAGGAACCGAACTGGTTGATCCACTTCGCGGCGGTCTTCTCACCGACGCCCGGGATGCCCGGCAGGTTGTCGGACGGGTCGCCGCGCAGCGCGGCGAAGTCCGGGTACTGCTGCGGCGTGAGGCCGTACTTCTCCTCGACCTTCTCCGGCGTGAACCGGGTCAGCTCGGAGACGCCCTTCGTCGGGTACAGCACGGTCACGTGGTCCGTGATCAGCTGGAAGGAGTCCCGGTCGCCGGTGACGATCAGGACCTCGAAACCGGCGGCCTCGGCCTGCGTGGCGAGGGTGGCGATGACGTCGTCGGCCTCGAAACCGTCGATCGCGAACCGCGGCGCGCGCATGGCGTCCAGCAGCTCGCCGATCAGCTCCACCTGCCCCTTGAACTCGTCCGGGGTCTTCGAGCGGTTCGCCTTGTACTCCGGGAACTCCTGGGAGCGCCAGGTCTTGCGGGAGACGTCGAACGCGACGGCGAAGTGCGTGGGCGCCTCGTCACGGAGCGTGTTCGCCAGCATCGACGCGAAGCCGTAGATGGCGTTCGTCGGCTGTCCGGTCGCGGTCGTGAAGTTCTCCGCGGGCAGCGCGAAGAACGCCCGGTACGCCAGGGAGTGCCCGTCCATGAGGAGCAGGCGCGGACGGGTCTCTTCGGTCTTCTTCGATGCTGTATCAGCCACGGACACGATCCTGCCACGGACCACTGACATTCCCGCCCACGGCGGCCCTCGGGGACGCGCTGTCGGTGGCCCGTGACAGGATCGGAGGCGTACGGAAGAGATGACCGCTCAAGGGAGAGCGCGATGGTCAGCAAGCCCCCCGCAGGCGACCCGGTCCAGGACGCGCCGCAGGTCGCGCCGCCGCAACACGCCGCCGCCGGCCTCGCCGCCGTCGCGCACACGCTCCGGATCTCCCAGGCGCAGATGGGCGTGCGGCGCACCGCGCGCACCCTTCTCAAGGTCAACCAGAAGGACGGCTTCGACTGTCCAGGCTGCGCCTGGCCCGAGGGCGACAAGCGGCATGTGGCGGAGTTCTGCGAGAACGGGGCGAAGGCGGTCGCCGAGGAGGCGACGCTGCGCCGCGTGACGCCGGACTTCTTCGCGGCCCACCCGTTGGCGGACCTGGCGGGGCGCAGCGGGTACTGGCTGGGCCAGCAGGGCCGCATCACGCAGCCCATGCTTCTGGAGAAGGGGGCCGGGCCGGAGGGGGCCGAGCGGTACGAGGCGGTGACCTGGGAGCGGGCCTTCGCGATCATCGCCGAGGAGCTGACCGCCCTCTCCTCCCCCGACGAGGCCCTCTTCTACACCTCGGGACGGACCAGCAACGAGGCCGCGTTCCTGCTCCAGCTCTTCGCCCGCGAGTTCGGCACGAACAACCTGCCGGACTGCTCCAACATGTGCCACGAGTCCTCCGGTTCCGCGCTCAACGAGACCATCGGGATCGGCAAGGGCAGCGTCTCCCTGGAGGACCTGCACCAGGCCGACCTGATCGTCGTCGCGGGACAGAACCCCGGCACGAACCACCCCCGGATGCTCTCGGCCCTGGAGCAGGCCAAGGCGGCCGGCGCGAAGATCATCTCGGTCAATCCGCTGCCCGAGGCGGGCCTGGAGAAGTTCAAGAACCCGCAGACCCCGCAGGGCCTCCTCAAGGGCGCCTCGCTCACCGACCTCTTCCTCCAGATCCGCATCGGCGGCGACCAGGCCCTGTTCCGCCTGCTCAACAAGCTGGTCCTGGAGACCCCGGGCGCGGTCGACGAGGAGTTCGTACGGGAACACACCCACGGGTACGAGGAGTTCACCGCCGCCGCGCGCGCGGCGGACTGGGACGAGACGCTGGCCGCGACCGGCCTGACCCGCGGCGAGATCGAGCGGGCCCTGGAGATGGTCCTCGCCTCGAAGCGGACCATCGTCTGCTGGGCCATGGGACTCACCCAGCACAAGCACTCCGTGCCCACGATCCGCGAGGTCGTCAACTTCCTCCTGCTGCGCGGCAACATCGGCCGCCCCGGCGCGGGCGTCTGCCCCGTGCGCGGCCACTCGAACGTGCAGGGCGACCGCACCATGGGCATCTTCGAGCGGCCCGCGCCCGCCTTCCTGGACGCCCTGGACAAGGAGTTCGGGATCGTCTCGCCGCGCCACCACGGTTTCGACGTGGTCCGCTCGATCCAGGCACTCCGCGACGGCGAGGCGAAGGTCTTCTTCGCCATGGGCGGCAACTTCGTCGGAGCCACCCCGGACACGGAGGTCACCGAGGCGGCGATGCGCCGCGCCCGGCTCACCGTGCACGTCTCGACCAAGCTGAACCGCTCGCACGCCGTGACCGGCACACGCGCGTTGATCCTCCCCACGCTCGGCCGTACCGACAAGGACGTCCAGAGCAGCGGCAAGCAGTTCGTGACCGTCGAGGACTCCATGGGCCAGGTGCACGCCTCGCGGGGCAACCTGCCGCCCGCGAGCCCGCACCTGCTCTCCGAGCCGGCCATCGTGGCCCGCATGGCCCGGGCCGTCCTCGGCGCCGGATCGGCCACGCCCTGGGAGGAGTTCGAGCAGGACTACGCCACGATCCGCGACCGCATCGCGCGCGTGGTGCCCGGCTTCGACGACTTCAACGCCCGGCTTGCCGCCTCCCCCGGCGGCTTCGCCCTCCCGCACGCGCCGCGCGACGAGCGCCGCTTCCCGACCGCGACCGGCAAGGCCAACTTCACCGCCGCGCCCGTGGAGTACCCGACGGTGCCGGAGGGCCGGCTGCTCCTGCAGACCCTGCGCTCGCACGACCAGTACAACACCACGATCTACGGCCTCGACGACCGCTACCGCGGCATCAAGGGCGGCCGCCGGGTCGTCCTCGTCCACCCGGAGGACGCGGCGGCCCTCGGCCTCGCGGACGGGGCGTACACCGATCTCGTGAGCGAGTGGCGGGACGGCGTCGAGCGGCGCGCGCCCGGCTTCCGGGTGGTGCACTACCCGACGGCGCGGGGCTGCGCGGCCGCGTACTACCCGGAGACGAACGTCCTGGTGCCGCTGGACTCCACGGCGGACATCAGCAACACCCCGGCAAGCAAGTCCGTGATCATCCGGTGCGAACCGACCCCCGAGTAAGCGCTCGCTCAGTAGGCTGATAGGAAGTGCGCGTAAACGAGCGTTCACGGAGAAACGGAGAGAGCCCATGGGCGAGCAGCACGCGGTGAAGTTCCCGCAGGAGATCCTGGACGAGTACACGGCCCTGGGCATCGACCTGCCCGCCCTCTTCTCGGCCGGACACCTCGGCGAGCGGATGGACATCCGCATCCTGGAGGCCGCCCCCGACCGCGTCGTCGGCACGATGCCGGTCGAGGGCAACACCCAGCCCTACGGCCTCCTGCACGGCGGCGCCTCCGCGGTCCTCGCCGAGACCCTCGGATCCGTCGGCGCCATGCTGCACGGCGGCCACACCAAGATCGCGGTCGGCGTCGACCTGAACTGCACCCACCACCGGGGCGTCCGGTCCGGCCTGGTCACCGGCACCGCCACTCCGGTCCACCGGGGCCGCTCCACCGCCACGTACGAGATCGTCATCACCGACGAGCAGGACAAGCGCGTCTGCACCGCCCGGCTCACCTGCCTGCTGCGGGACGCCGACCAGTAACACCCCCGAAACGAGGGGCTGTTGTCATCAGGCCGGTCCCGGTCTAGCGTTCCCGCATGGGTAAGGGACCGGTACCGGCTCACCACTCCGCGGCAGCGCCCGCGCCAGGCGCGGCGGCCGTCCCGGCCTTCTCCCGAACCGGCTCCCCGACCGCCTCCCCGAGCGCCGGGCCGAGCGCCGGGCCGCAGGCGTGAGCGGCGCGGGCGGCGTCGGGCCGATCGAAGCGGGCGACGGCACCTCCGAGCGCCCACCGCCCGCCCCCAGGCCCCGCCGCACCCCCTTCGGGCCCGGCCCGCTCACCCCGCGTGCCCGCCTCCTCCTGGCCGTCGCCCTCGGCGCCGCGACGGTCTGCGCGATCACGGTGTACGCCTCGACGCGCCCCGCTCCCGCCCCGCCCCCGGAGGCGCTGCCGCCCGCCCCGCCCTCCCAGCGGATCGCGCTGCGCTACGGCGAGCCGGTCACAGCCTCCGATCCCGGCGCCGCGTTCGCCTTCACCGTCCTCATGCTCACCTCGTCCGGGCCGCCCGTGACCGTGGAGGCGATCGGCCAGCCCTCCCGCGCCCTGAGCCTGCGGGTCCGGCCCACGCTCCCCGTCTCCGCGCCCGTCGGACAGGTCCGCGAGGTGGTCGCGGAGATCGACGTGGTCGATTGCATGCATGTGGCACGGAATTCTGGGCTCCCCTTTCTGGAGGTAACCCTCAGTAATGCAGGGCAGAAAGAGGCACACAGCTACATTCTCGGCGACCGGTACGCGGCCGATCTTTCCACCGCCCTGAACAGGGCGTGTCCCATGGATCGAGATCAAGGCCGGTCCACCGCGTCATGACCAAAAGCCCCTACAGTCCTGGGCCGTCAGCACTGAAACCCGCCGATGCTCCTGCAGCGTCTCAGCATGCAGACAAGACGAACCGCCCGCAATTCGCCCGTTCCGCCCCCAGAGTTCGCTATGTATTACGCCGCGGCATAACAAGAGCGTCACATCATCGGCCCGAACCCTCCATATCCGCCGGTCCGCCGCCTAGAGTCACCGCCAGTCACCGCGACCCGATTCCTTTTCGGTTCGGTTTCACGCGTTCGACTCGGCGCATCCAAGGTGGGACGCCGTGCCTGGAAAGGACTCATCGTGCGTCAACGTAAGCTCATTGCCGTGACCGCCGCGCTCGCCGCCGGAGCCCTCACGCTCACCGCCTGTGGATCGCGCGACGAGGGCAACAAGGGCGGCGGCGCCACCGGCGACGTGACGGTCGTCATCGGTGTCGACGCCCCGCTGACGGGTGACCTCTCCGCCCTCGGTCTCGGCATCAAGAACTCCGCCGACCTGGCCGCCAAGACGGCGAACGAGAAGAAGTACGTCCCCGGCGTCACCTTCAAGGTCGAGGCCCTCGACGACCAGGCGCAGGCCTCCTCCGGCCAGCAGAACGCCACCAAGCTCGTCGCCAACAAGGACGTCCTCGGTGTCGTCGGCCCGCTGAACTCCTCCGTCTCCGAGGCCATGCAGAAGGTCTTCGACGACGCGAAGCTGGCCCAGATCTCCCCGGCCAACACCAGCCCCTCCCTGACCCAGGGCCCCAAGTGGGCCGAGGGCCAGAAGGTCCGCTCGTACAAGAGCTACTTCCGCACCGCCACCACGGACGCCATCCAGGGCCCGTTCGCGGCGCAGTACCTCTTCAACAAGGCGGGCAAGAAGAAGGTCTTCATCATCGATGACAAGAAGACCTACGGCGCGGGCCTGGCCGGCACCTTCAAGGGGGAGTTCACCAAGCTCGGCGGCCAGGTCGCGGGCGAGGGCCACATCGACCCGGAGTCCAAGGACTTCTCCGCGATCGTGACCCAGGTCAAGAACTCGGGCGCCGACGTCGTCTACTACGGCGGCGAGTACCCGGCGGCCGGCCCGCTCAGCAAGCAGATCAAGGACACCGGCGCCAACATCCCGCTCGTCGGCGGTGACGGCATCTACGACAAGAAGTACGTCGAGCTGGCCGGTGCCAAGTCCGCGGGCGACCTCGCCACCTCCGTCGGTGCCCCGGTCGAGACGCTGCCCTCCGCCAAGGAGTTCGTGGCCAACTACACCAAGGCCGGCTACAAGGACCCGTACGCGGCCTACGGCGGCTACTCCTACGACTCCGCCTGGGCGGTCATCGAGGCCGTCAAGAAGGTCGTCGAGGGCAACGGCGGCAAGCTCCCCGAGGGCGCCCGCGCCAAGGTCCTGGAAGCCGTCCAGAACGTCTCCTTCGACGGTGTGACCGGCAAGGTCTCTTTCGACGAGTTCGGTGACGCCACCAACAAGCAGCTCACGGTCTACAAGGTCGAGGGCACCGAGTGGAAGTCCGTCGAGTCCGGTACCTACGGCGGCTGATCCCCCTCCCAACGGCCCGCTGAACGGGCCGACACCACCCCACCTGCCGCGCGGGGCGCGCACCACCATGCGCCCCGCGCGGTGTCACATCCGTCGAAAGACTCGGAGGACTGCGGTGCACGAACTGCCGCAACAGCTGGTCAACGGCCTGCTACTGGGATCCATGTACGGGCTCGTCGCCATCGGCTACACGATGGTCTATGGCATCGTCCAGCTCATCAACTTCGCCCACGGCGAGATCTTCATGACCGGTGGGTTCGGAGCCCTCACGGTCTGGCTCATGCTCCCCACGGGGACGACCATGCTGGTCGCGCTGCCCCTCATGCTCATAGGCGCGATCATCGTCGCCACCCTCATAGCCGTCGGAGCCGAACGCTTCGCCTACCGACCGCTGCGCGGAGCCCCTCGCCTCGCGCCCCTCATCACCGCCATCGGGCTCTCCATCGTGCTCCAGCAGGCCGTCTGGGCCTGGTACCCGGACGCGCGGTCCTCCCTCGTCTTCCCGCACATCCCCGGCGGCCCCTTCCACATCGGCAGCGTCACCATCCAGACCGGTGACCTCTTCCTGCTGATCGCGGCCCCCGTCTCCATGGCGTTCCTCGGCTTCTTCGTCAAGAAGACCCGCACCGGACGCGGCATGCAGGCCACCGCCCAGGACCCCGACACCGCCAAGCTCATGGGCATCAACACCGACCGGATCATCACGGTCGCCTTCGCCCTCGGCGCCGCCTTCGCGGCCGTCGGAGCCGTCGCGTACGGCCTCAAGTACGGCGAAGTCAACTACCGCATGGGCTTCATCCTCGGCCTCAAGGCCTTCACCGCGGCCGTCCTCGGCGGCATCGGAAACATCTACGGCGCCATGATCGGCGGACTGGTCCTCGGCCTCGCCGAGACCCTCACCACCGTCTACATCGACGCGATCCCCGGCATGCAGCAGCTCGGCGGACAGTCCTGGGGCAACACCTGGGCGTTCGTCCTCCTCATCCTCGTGCTCCTCTTCCGGCCGCAGGGCCTGCTGGGCGAGCGCGTGTCGGACAGGGCGTGAGAACCATGACCACCATCACCGCAGAAACCGCGAAGACCGAGGAAAGCCAGGACAAGGGCTTCATCGGCCTCTCCGAGAAGACCGGCCGCGCCCTGGCCACCGCCGGCGGCCTCCTCACGGTGGCCTCCTGCTTCCTCTCCTGGACCTGGACCTCCGCCTTCCCCGGTGACCTCACCGTCTACGGCTACCCCGGCGGACTCCAGTGGCTCGTCCTCGTCGGCGGCGCCCTCACCACCCTCTTCGGCCTGTCCTCCTACGGCGTCAAGGGCCTCGGCTGGATCGCCCCCGCGGGCGCCGACGCAGCCCTCAAGCTCTCCGCGCTCGCCGCGTTCGCCACCGCCTGGTACACCCTGATCGCGATCATCGCGACCCTCGGTGCCCTCGTCGACCTGGAGCCCGGCGGCGCCATCGTCGCCCTCACCACCCTCCTCACCCTCCTCGGCGCCCTCGCGCTCCCCTTCAAGCGCCCCGCGCTCGAAGCAGCCGACCCCGACGACGGCGCCTGGGACACCTTCAAGCACGACGCCGGCAACCGCTGGACCACCGTCAAGGCGGCCTTCACCGCCGACGCCCCCAGCCCGGCCCGCGCGCTCCCCAGCTACGTCGAGATCCTCATCATCACCGCCGTCCTCGCCGTCGCGCTCGGTGTCTTCACCTACGGCATCACCACGCCGTACCAGGAACTCTTCATCGGCTTCCTGCTCACCGCCGGCTTCGGCTTCGGCGCCGTCAGCAAGGCCGGCCTGGTCGCCCGCTTCACCGCGCTCACCACCAAGCACCGCAACGTCGCCCTCGTCGGCGCCTTCGTCGCGGCGGCCGCCTTCCCGCTCACCCAGAGCGACGACCAGTACGCGACCCTCGGCGTCAACATCCTCATCTTCGCCACCGTCGCCCTCGGTCTGAACATCGTGGTCGGCCTCACCGGCCTCCTCGACCTCGGATACGTCGCCTTCCTCGGCG
Source organism: Streptomyces sp. NPDC047981 (assembly GCF_040653315.1). NCBI lineage: Bacteria > Bacillati > Actinomycetota > Actinomycetes > Kitasatosporales > Streptomycetaceae > Streptomyces > Streptomyces sp. NPDC047981. Next base: position 42,255 of record NZ_JBEZNQ010000050.1, read on the forward strand.
TCGGCGCCTACACCGCCGCCCTCGTCTCCGGCTCCCCGAACTCGCCGTTCGGCGTCCACATGCCGTTCTGGGCCGCCATCCTCATCGGCGCCGCCGCCTCCATGGTCTTCGGCGTCCTCATCGGCGCCCCGACCCTCCGCCTCCGCGGCGACTACCTGGCCATCGTCACCCTCGGCTTCGGAGAGATCTTCCGGATCTCGATGAACAACCTGGACGGCGTCTCCGGCCCGGACATCACCAACGGCCCCAACGGCATCGCGGGCATCCCGAACGTCAACCTCTTCGGATTCGACTTCGGCGCCTCGCACACCCTCGCCGGCTTCACCATCGGCCGCTTCGCCAACTACTTCCTGCTGATGCTCCTGATCACCCTCCTGGTGGTCCTGGTCTTCCGCCGGAGCGCCGAATCCCGCATCGGCCGCGCCTGGGTCGCCATCCGCGAGGACGAGACCGCCGCCGAAGCCATGGGCATCAACGGCTTCCGCGTCAAGCTCATCGCCTTCGCCCTCGGCGCCACCCTCGCCGGCTTCGCCGGAGCCGTGCAGGCACACGTCAACTACACGGTCACCCCCGACCAGTACGTGTTCGCCAACGCCGTCCCGCCGAACTCCGCGTTCCTCCTCGCCGCCGTCGTCCTCGGCGGCATGGGCACCATCTCCGGGCCGCTCGTCGGCGGAGCACTGCTCTTCCTGCTCCCCAACAAGCTCCAGTCCCTCGGCGAATACCAGCTCCTCGCCTTCGGCATCGCGCTCGTCATCCTCATGCGCCTGCGCCCCGAGGGCCTCATCCCCAACCGGCGCAACCAGCTCGAGCTCCACAAGGACCTCGAAGCGCCGACGTCCCTCAGCAAGGCAGGGGCCTGACCCATGACGACCACCACCACCGCCCCCGCGGCGGAGACCGTCCTGGACGCACGTGGCGTCACCATGCGGTTCGGCGGCCTCACCGCAGTCAAGAACGTCGACCTCACCGTCCGCAGCGGCGAGATCGTCGGCCTCATCGGCCCGAACGGCGCCGGCAAGACCACGTTCTTCAACTGCCTCACCGGCCTCTACATCCCGACCGAGGGCGAAGTCCGCTACAAGGGCACCGTCCTGCCGCCCAAGTCCTTCAAGGTGACGGCGGCCGGCATCGCCCGGACGTTCCAGAACATCCGTCTCTTCAACAACATGACGGTCCTGGAGAACGTCCTCGTCGGACGCCACACCCGCACCAGGGAGGGCCTCTGGTCCGCCATGCTGCGCCTGCCCGGCTTCCACAAGGAGGAAGCCGCCAGCCGCGACCGGGCCATGGAACTCCTGGAGTTCATCGGCCTGGCCCACAAGGCGGAGCACCTCGCCCGCAACCTCCCCTACGGTGAGCAGCGCAAGCTGGAGATCGCCCGAGCCCTGGCCAGCGACCCCGGCCTGATCCTGCTCGACGAGCCCACCGCCGGCATGAACCCGCAGGAGACCCGGGCCACCGAAGAGCTCATCTTCGCCATCCGGGACCAGGGCATCGCCGTCCTCGTCATCGAGCACGACATGCGCTTCATCTTCAACCTCTGCGACCGGGTCGCCTGCCTCGTCCAGGGCGAGAAGCTCATCGAGGGCACCGCCGACGAGGTCCAGAGCGACGAGCGCGTCGTCGCCGCCTACCTCGGCGAACCCTTCGAAGGCGCCCCCGGCGCCGAGGAGGCCGCCGAGGTCGAGGCCGCCGAGGCCCACGCGGAGGAGGCACACGCGCAGGAGACCGAGACGGCGGAGACCGAGACCGACGAGGCTCCGGCCGACGAGGACACGGACTCGGCCGACGAGGCTCCGGCCGACGCGGACGCCGACCCGGCGGGCGCGGCCGACGACGCGGACGCCGACCCGGCCGAGGACACCCCGGCCGACAGCACCACCAGCAAGGACGGAGAAGCCAAGTGACCGCACTCCTGGAGGTCGAGGACCTCCGCGTCGCCTACGGCAAGATCGAGGCCGTCAAGGGCATCTCCTTCTCCGTCGAGGCCGGCCAGGTCGTCACCCTCATCGGCACCAACGGCGCCGGCAAGACCACCACCCTGCGGACCCTCTCCGGCCTCATCAAGCCCAAGGGCGGGCAGATCAAGTTCCAGGGCAAGTCGCTCAAGAAGGTCCCCGCCCACAGCATCGTCAGCCTCGGGCTCGCCCACTCCCCCGAGGGGCGGCACATCTTCCCGCGCATGACGATCGAGGACAACCTGCTCCTCGGCGCCTTCCTCCGCAAGGACCGCGAAGGCATCGCCAAGGACGTCCAGCGCGCCTACGACCTCTTCCCCATCCTGGGCGAACGTCGCAAGCAGGCCGCCGGCACCCTCTCGGGCGGTGAGCAGCAGATGCTCGCCATGGGCCGCGCGCTCATGTCGCAGCCCAAGCTCCTGATGCTGGACGAGCCCTCCATGGGCCTGTCCCCGCTCATGATGCAGAAGATCATGGCGACCATCTCCGAGCTGAAGGCCCAGGGCACCACCATCCTGCTGGTCGAGCAGAACGCCCAGGCGGCGCTCTCCCTGGCCGACCAGGGCCACGTCATGGAGATCGGCAAGATCGTCCTGTCCGGCCCGGGCCGCGAACTCCTCGTCAACGAGGACGTCCGCAAGGCCTACCTCGGCGAGGACTGACCCCGCCGCGCCACACGGAAGGGCCCGCCTCCCTCGGGGGAGGCGGGCCCTTCGCCGTACGCCGGTACGGAACGACTGCTACTTACTGGCCCTTGGCCGCCTTCTTCTCCTCGGCGTCCTCGATGACCGCCTCCGCGACCTGCTGCATCGACATACGACGGTCCATCGACGTCTTCTGGATCCAGCGGAACGCCGCCGGCTCCGTCAGCCCGTACTGCGTCTGCAGGATCGACTTCGCCCGGTCGACGAGCTTCCGCGTCTCCAGCCGCTGCGAGAGGTCCGCGACCTCCTTCTCCAGCGCCCGCAGCTCCGCGAACCGCGACACCGCCATCTCGATCGCCGGCACCACGTCGCTCTTGCTGAACGGCTTCACCAGATACGCCATGGCCCCGGCGTCCCGAGCCCGCTCGACGAGGTCGCGCTGCGAGAACGCGGTGAGCATGAGGACCGGGGCGATGGACTCGCCCGCGATCTTCTCGGCGGCGGAGATCCCGTCCAGGACGGGCATCTTCACGTCCAGGATCACGAGGTCAGGCCGGTGCTCCCGCGCGAGCTCGACGGCCGTGGCGCCGTCGCCGGCCTCGCCGACGACCGAGTAGCCCTCCTCTTCGAGCATCTCCTTGAGGTCCATGCGGATGAGGGCCTCGTCCTCGGCGATGACGACACGGGTCGTCAGCGGCGGAACGTGCGACGCGTCGGCGTCGTCGGCGGGCTGGGGCGACTCGGGGGCGGTCACGGGGGCTCCTCGTTGCGGGGCGTGGCGCTGCATGAAGAAGCCTACCTAGCTGCTGGCCGGGGCGGTGACCGGGTACACTCCGACTGGCAATCATGCCGGGTTGGCGGAATGGCAGACGCTGATGTCTCAAACACATCTGTCCGAAAGGGCGTGCGGGTTCGAATCCCGCACCCGGCACCGGTTCTGAAGCGGACGTTCACCTTCGCGTGGATGTCCGCTTTTTGCTGCGCATGGTCAGGGATCGTTGCGCAGGGTAGTCGCATGTCGAAGCACCGCGCACCGAGCCTCATGATCTCGCTCGGCGACGCCTGGCCCGGCATTCAGGACGAGGCGGAGACCGCGTTACGCCGGGTGTTTCCGGAGAACGCCACGAGCCGCGTGCGCAGAACAGGCTGTCACAACGTCAAGGTGCACTCGACGCACCTCGCCTGCCTGTTTCCTCAGCATGGGCCCGGCAAGAAGCACGAGCGCCGCATCGCTCTCGAAGCGTGGCAGCAGGAGAACGTCGACGCTCACCCGTGGGCGTTCATCCGGGGGCTCATCCACTCCGACGGCTGCCGGGTCACCAACTGGACCACCCGCCTCGTGGGCGGTGAGCGCAAGCGCTACGAGTACCCCCGGTCCTGAGCACCGGTCAGGGGGTGCGGGTCACCGGGTCGCCGATGTGGTGGACGTGGACCAGGTTGGTGGAGCCGGGGACGCCGGGAGGGGAGCCGGCGGTGATGACGACCGTGTCGCCCTTCTTGCAGCGGCCGATGCGCAGGAGTTCCTCGTCGACCTGGGCGACCATCGCGTCCGTGGAGTCGACGTGCGGGCCCAGGAAGGTCTCGACGCCCCAGGTGAGGTTGAGCTGGGCGCGGGTCGCCGGGTCGGGGGTGAAGGCGAGGAGGGGGATGGGTGAGCGGTAGCGGGAGAGGCGCTTGACCGTGTCGCCGGACTGGGTGAAGGCGACGAGGAACTTGGCGCCGAGGAAGTCGCCGATCTCGGCGGCCGCGCGGGCCACCGCTCCGCCCTGGGTGCGGGGCTTGTTGCGTTCGGTGAGGGGCGGGAGGCCCTTCGCGAGGATGTCCTCCTCCGCGGCTTCCACGATGCGGCTCATCGTGCGGACCGTCTCGATGGGGTAGCGGCCGACGCTGGTCTCGCCGGAGAGCATGACCGCGTCCGTGCCGTCGATGACGGCGTTGGCGACGTCGCTGGCCTCGGCGCGCGTCGGGCGGGAGTTCTCGATCATGGAGTCGAGCATCTGGGTGGCGACGATGACCGGCTTGGCGTTGCGCTTGGCGAGCTTGATGGCGCGCTTCTGGACGATCGGGACCTGCTCGAGGGGCATTTCGACGCCGAGGTCGCCGCGGGCGACCATGATGCCGTCGAAGGCGGCGACGATGTCGTCGATGGCTTCGACCGCCTGGGGCTTCTCGACCTTGGCGATGACGGGGAGGCGGCGGCCTTCCTCGTCCATGACGCGGTGGACGTCCTCGATGTCGCGGCCGGTGCGGACGAAGGAGAGGGCGATGATGTCGGCGCCGGTGCGCAGGGCCCAGCGGAGGTCGTCGATGTCCTTCTCGGAGAGGGCGGGGACGGAGACGGCGACGCCGGGGAGGTTGAGGCCCTTGTGGTCGGAGACCATGCCGCCTTCGACGACGCGGGTGTGGACGCGGGGTCCTTCGACGGCGGTGACTTCGAGGGTGACGCGGCCGTCGTCGACGAGGATGCGTTCGCCGGTGGTGACGTCCGCGGCGAGGCCCTTGTAGGTGGTGCCGCAGGTGGTGCGGTCGCCTTCGTGGTCTTCGACGGTGATGGTGAAGGTGTCGCCGCGTTCAAGGAGTACGGGGCCTTCACGGAAGCGGCCGAGGCGGATCTTCGGGCCTTGAAGGTCGGCGAGCACGCCGACGCTGCGCCCGGTCTCCTCGGAGGCTTTGCGGACGTGGCGGTAGCGCTCCTCGTGTTCGGCGTAGGTGCCGTGGCTGAGGTTGAAGCGGGCGACGTTCATTCCGGCTTCGACGAGTGCCTTGATCTGCTCGTACGAGTCGGTGGCGGGGCCCAGGGTGCAGACGATTTTCGCTCGGCGCATGGTGCGAGCCTAGGGCTTACCGGCGGGTAGTTCAGGGGCCGGGCATGGCCGTTCAACAACCTTTGCGTGAAAGCTTGTTGACAAGTCTTGAATCTGTGCGGGCGGGTGCTCCGATGAGCGGTTTCGGGGGGCCGGCCGGCCCCCCGTGGGGCCTTCGCTACAGCTGGGGTGGGTCCATGGTGAAGCGGGCGGTGACCTCTGCCGTGACGGTCTGGCGTTGGGGTTCGAGGTCGAGGGGCGGGGGTGCGTCGGGAGATTCGGCGGCGAACGCGGCCATCCGCATGCCGACGCCGCCGAGGGGGGCCGGTGGCGCGAGTTCGGTGTCGGAGAGTTCGAGGAGGGCGGTGAGGGTGGTGCCGAGGGCTTCCGCGTAGGCGCGGGCGCGTTGGACGGCTTCGCCGACGGCGGTGCGGCGGGCTTCGGCGTGGGCCGGGGAGTCGGGGCGCAGGGTCCACCAGGGGCCGTCGACGCGGGTGAGGTCGAGGTCGGCGAGGCGGGTGGTGAGTTCGCCGAGGGCGGTGAAGTCGGTGAGCTCGACGGTGAGGTGGACTGTGCCCTGGTAGGCGCGGACGCGTTCGCCGCGGCCGTGCCTGCTGGGTTCGGGGGTGATGGAGAAGGCGCCGGTCTCCAGTTTCTCGATGGCCTCGCCGTAGGACTTGATGAGGTCGAGGGTGTGGGTGTTGCGGCGGGTGAGGTCGGTGAGGGTGGCGGCGCGGTCGGTGCCGCGGGCGCCGATGGTGACGGCGATGCGGGCGATCTCGGGGTCGACGTCGAGTCGGGCTTCGCCTCGGACGGCGACCTGCGGTGCCTCGGGGGTCGGGTGGGGGGTCGTCACTTCGGCTCCCTCGTACGGGTGACGGCTGCGATCCCGAACACTTTCCCACTCCGTGACCCGAAAACTCTGTCGCCCCGGGGGCTGCTGGGCCAGAATCTACGCGCGTTGTGCACCACCGGACCAAGGAGAACACATGCCGCTGAACCGCCGGACGTTCCTGGAGAGCTCGGTCGCCGTCGGAGCCGGAGCCGCCCTCACCACGGGGGTCGCCGCCGCCCCGGCCCAGGCCCACGGGCCGCGCCCCAGGCCGGCCAAGCGGTACTCCTTCACCGTGATGGGGACCACCGACCTGCACGGCAACGTCTTCAACTGGGACTACTTCACGGACAGGGAGTTCGACGACAAGGCGCACAACGACGTGGGCCTCGCGAAGATCTCGACTCTCGTCGAGCAGGTGCGCAAGGAGAAGGGGCGGTGCAACACGCTCCTCATCGACGCCGGTGACACGATCCAGGGCACCCAGCTGTCGTACTACTACGCCAAGGTCGACCCGATCACCGCGCGCCGTGGTCCCGTGCACCCGATGGCGCAGGCGATGAACGCGATCGGGTACGACGCCGCGGCGCTCGGCAACCACGAGTTCAACTACGGCATACCGGTGCTGCGGAAGTTCGAGGAGCAGTGCGACTTCCCGCTGCTCGGCGCGAACGCGCTGGACGCGAAGACGCTGCGGCCGGCGTTCCCGCCGTACAGCATGCATCGGCTGCGCACGCCGCACGGCCGGGATGTGACGGTGGCGGTCCTGGGTCTGACCAATCCGGGCATCGCGATCTGGGACAAGGCCAACGTGAGCGGCAAGATGGTCTTTCCCGGCCTGGAGGAGCAGGCGGCGAAGTGGGTGCCGAGGCTCCGCTCGATGGGCTCGGACGTCGTGGTCGTGTCGGCGCACAGCGGTTCCAGCGGCACGTCCTCCTACGGTGACCAGCTCCCGCACATCGAGAACGCGGCCGGTCTCGTCGCCGAGCAGGTCCCCGGCATCGACGCGATCCTCGTCGGCCACGCGCACACCGAGATCCCCGAGTACCGGGTCCAGAACAAGGAGACCGGCAAGGACGTCGTGCTGTCCGAGCCGCTCAAGTGGGGTCAGCGTCTGACGCTCTTCGACTTCGACCTGGTGTGGGAGAAGGGCCGTTGGGTCGTCGAGAAGGTCGGCGCCCAGGTGCTGAACTCCAACACCGTGGAGGAGGACCCGGAGATCGTCGGGCTGCTCGCGGACGAGCACGAGAAGGTCGTCGCCTACGTCAATCAGATCATCGGCACGTCGAGCGCGACGATGGCCACGGCCGAGGCGCCGTGGAAGGACGAGCCGATCATCGATCTGATCAACCACGTCCAGGCGGAGACGGTGAAGGAGGCGCTGGCGGGCGGCGCCTACGCGGCGCTGCCGGTGCTGTCGCAGGCGTCCTGCTTCTCCCGTACGGCGGCGATCCCGGCAGGTCAGGTCACCATCCGTGACGCGGCCGGGCTGTACGTCTTCGAGAACACCCTGGAGGCGCGTCTTCTCACGGGTGCTCAGGTCAAGGACTATCTGGAGTTCTCGGCGCGGTACTACGTGCAGACCCCGGCGGGTGCGCCCGTGGACACGGCGAAGCTGACGAACGCGGACGGCACGCCGGACTACAACTACGACGCGGTGTACGGCGTGACGTACGAGATCGACATCGCCAGGCCGGCGGGTTCGCGGATCGTGAACCTGTCGTTCGACGGGAAGCCGATCGACCCGGCCGCGCGGTTCGTCCTCGCCGTGAACAACTACCGGGCCAGCGGCGGTGGCGCGTTCCCGCACGTCGCCAAGGCCCAGCAGCTGTGGGCGAATTCGGACGAGATCCGCAACACGATCATCCAGTGGGTGAAGGCGAAGGGGTCGATCGACCCGGGTCTCTTCGCGTCGGTGGACTGGAAGCTGACCCGGGACGGTGTCCCCGTCTTCTAGGGCGGTTCAGCTCTGTGTGAGAGGCGTCAGCGCCTGGCCCTGGGCCGGGATGCGTGGCGCCTCTTGCCGTTCCAGGCCGAAGGTGGTGAAGGCGGTGCGGCGGGGCTGGGGGTAGGGGTCCTTGCCGGTGAGGGTGTTGAGGATGGTGGCGCTGCGCCAGGCGGCGAGGCCGAGGTCGGGGGCGCCGACGCCGTGGGTGTGCTTCTCGGCGTTCTGGACGTAGACGGAGCCGGTGACGGAGGCGTCGAGGACGAGGCGGTAGGTGGTGTCGATGCGGGCGCGGCCGGCGGAGTCGTGGCGGAGGTAGGGGTCGAGTCCGGCGAGCATGCGGTCGACGGGGCGTTCGCGGTAGCCGGTGGCGAGGACGACGGCGTCGGTGGTGAGGCGGGAGCGGGCGCCTTGCTGGAGGTGTTCGAGGTGGAGTTCGACCTTGGTGGTGGCGACGCGGCCGGCGGTGCGGACGCGGACTCCGGGGGTGAGGACGGTGTCGGGCCAGCCCCCGTGGAGGGTGCGGCGGTAGAGCTCTTCGTGGATGGCGCTGAGGGTGTCGGTGTCGATGCCCTTGTGGAGTTGCCATTGGCGGGGCAGGAGTTCGTTGCGGGTGGGTTCGGACAGGGCGTGGAAGTAGCGGGTGTAGTCGGGGGTGAAGTGTTCGAGGCCGAGCTTGGAGTACTCCATGGGCGCGAAGGCTTCGGTGCGGGTGAGCCAGTGGATCTTCTCGGCTCCTGCGGGGCGGGCGCGGAGGAGGTCGAGGAAGATCTCGGCGCCGGATTGTCCTGAGCCGATGACGGTGACGTGGTCGGCGTCGATGAGGTCGGCGCGGTGGGTGAGGTAGTCGGCGGAGTGGATGACGGGGACGTGGGGGGCGTCGGCGAGGGGTCTGAGGGGTTCGGGTACGTACGGTTCGGTGCCGACGCCGAGGGCGATGTTGCGGGTGTAGGTGCGGCCGAGGGCTTCGGCTTCGCCGTCGGCGTCGAGTTGGGTGAAGTCGACTTCGAAGAGGGCGCGTTCGGGGTTCCAGCGGACGGAGTCGACCTGGTGGCCGAAGTGGAGGCCGGGGAGTTGGTCGCTGACCCAGCGGCAGTAGGCGTCGTACTCGGCGCGTTGGATGTGGAAGGTCTCGGCGAAGTAGAAGGGGAAGAGGCGTTCGCGGCTACGGAGGTAGTTGAGGAAGGTCCAGGGGCTGGTGGGGTCGGCGAGGGTGACCAGGTCGGCGAGGAAGGGGACTTGGAGGGTGGCTCCTTCGATGAGGAGTCCGGGGTGCCAGTGGAAGGCGGGGTGCTGTTCGTAGAAGGCGGTGGCGAGGCCGCCGGGGACGCCGTGGGCGAGGGCGGCGAGGGAGAGGTTGAAGGGGCCGATGCCGATGCCGACCAGGTCGTGGGACTGGTCGGGGTCGTGGGGGGACGGGGGCTTGGGAGTGCTGCCGGTCATCGGTCGGTGCTGCCTTCCACGAGGTTCAGGAGGTGCTGGAGGTCGTCGGGGGTGGTGTGGGGGTTGAGGAGGGTGGCCTTGAGCCAGAGGCGGCCGTCCTCGTGGGCGCGGCCGAGGACGGCGCGGCCTTCGGCGAGGAGGGTGCGGCGGATGGTGGCGACGGTGGTGTCGTCGGCGCCGGTGGGGCGGAAGAGGACGGTGGTGAGGGTGGGGCGTTCGTAGAGCTGGAGGCCGGGGGTCTTGTCGACGAGGTCGGCGAACTGCTGGGCGAGGGCGTGGACCTGGTCGACGAGGGCGCCGAGTCCGCTGCGGCCGAGGGCGCGGAGGGTGACGGCGATCTTGAGGATGTCGGGGCGGCGGGTGGTGCGCAGGGAGCGGCCGAGGAGGTCGGGGAGGCCTGCTTCGGTGTCGTCGGTGGCGTTGAGGTAGTCGGCGGTGTGGGTGAGGGCGGCGAGGTCGTGGGTGTCGCGTACGGCGAGGAGTCCGGCGGCGACGGGCTGCCAGCCGAGTTTGTGCAGGTCGAGGGTGACGGTGCGGGCGCGGTCGAGGCCGGCGAGGAGGGGGCGGTGGGTGTCGCTGAAGAGGAGGGGGCCGCCGTAGGCGGCGTCGATGTGGAGGTCGGCGCCGTGGGCGTCGCAGAGGTCGGCGATCTCGGGGAGGGGGTCGATGCGGCCGGTGTCGGTGGTGCCTGCGGTGGCGGCGACGAGGAGGGGGCCCTCGAGGTCGGTGAGGGCTTCGTCGAGGGCGACGGGGTCGAGGGTGCCGTTGGGAGTGGGCACGGTGACGGGTTCGGGGAGCCCGAGGAGCCAGGCGGCGCGGTGGAAGGAGTGGTGGGCGTTGGCGCCGACGACGGTCTGGACGGTGTGGCCGGGACGGTGGCGCTCGCGGGCGAGGAGGAGGGCGAGCTGGTTGGCTTCGGTGCCGCCGGTGGTGACGAGGGCGTCGGGGGTGGCCGCGTGGGGGTGGACGGTGGCGGCGAGCGCCTCGGTGACCAGGGTTTCGAGGGCTGAGGCGGCGGGGGCCTGGTCCCAGGAGTCCATGGAGGGGTTGAGCACGGCGGCGGCGAGGTCGGCGGCGGCGGCGAGTGCGAGCGGCGGGGTGTGGAGGTGGGCGGCGCAGAGCGGGTGGGCGGGGTCCGCGGCGCCTGCGGCGAGGGCGCGGGTGAGGGTGTGGAGGGCGGCGGTGGGGTCGGTGCCGTGGGGTGGGACCGGGTCGCCGAGCGCTTCGCGGAGCCGCGCGGTGACCTCGTCGGGGCCGCCGGGCGGGAGGGGGCCGCCGCGTGCCGCGGTTCCTTCGTGGAGGGCGGTGAGGACGGTGTCCAGGAGGGGGCGCAGGGCGGTGGGGTCGTTCGCGAGGGGCGGTGTGGTCGGAGCGGTCGGGGTGGTCGCGGCACACATGGCACCACCCTGCCGGGGGTTCTGGGGGTTTGTCCGGGGAGTGGGGCGGTGGCACCCGAACGGGGGACGCGGAGAGCGACCTGCGGTGCGGCGACCTGCCGTGCGGCGGTTCGGTGTCTACTCGTCGTAGACGATGTCCTCGATCGGGTGCGTCCAGCGGACCTTGCCGTCGTCGACCTCGATGATCAGGTCGAGGCCGGTGCTGAAGTGGCCGGTGGAGAGCAGGGTGAACTTGTCGGCCTTCCGGCGGAGGTAGTCGAGGAAGCCGTCCAGTGCCGGGTTCCCGTCGTTCTCGAGGACGTACTCGCCGAGCCGGCGGAAGAACTTGGGGTAGATGACGTCCTCGTCGACCGTGGGCGGGGCGGTCACCACCGTGTCGCTGTGGGTCTTGTCGAGGGGCCACAGGCCCTCGTCGTCGTCGCGCGCCGTGCGGGCGGTCGCGGCGAGGTCGGCGCGCAGGTCGGGGAAGAGCGTGCGGTAGAAGATCGGGTAGACGAATCCCTTGGCGAGCAGCTTGTGGTTGGCCGTGTCGCGCATCGTCTCGGGGGTGAGGAACACCTGGTCGTTCGCGTCCGCCTCGGGACCGTCGCCCGGGCCGGTGAACGCGATGCAGCGGCCGGGCTTGTCCGCGCCTCGGGTGAGGACGTAGCCGCGGACGGCGGCCGGGGTGGTGGGGGCCTTCACCGTCCCGTTGGAGGTGCGCTGGACGGGGTCGAAGCCGAGGAGGCGGAGCAGCTCGGCGGCTGCCGCCTCGGCGGGCACCTTGGGCTGGTGCAGTTCGGGGCCGCTGACGAAGGGCGGCTTGAAGTGGGTTTCGAGGGCGTCGATGCCCTCCAGACGCAGGTTCGCCCCACCGGGGCCGCGGATCACGATGGGGTGGGGGCCGGGGACGGTGCTCCAGACGGCCGGGTCGTCCGGGTAGAAGCGGACCGTGTCGCCGTCCGGGCGTGTTCCTACGATCCGGAATTCGCCTTTGATCCTCAGGTACGGCATGGGAGGGGCCTCGCAGACGCCTGCGGGAGGGGTGGGTGGGAGCAAGGTGTCAGGAGGGGAAGGCCCGGGGCGGACCGCCGCCGTGAAAGGGCGCTCCCCTGTCCCACTATGCGTCCATGTCGTCGGCGGGTCCTGTTGGCGGTTCAACCTCTCGGGTGCCGGAGGCCCGTCGAGGGGTTGAACCGCCGTGCGGTGTGTGCGCGAGTGGGTCGGGTCAGGCCTCGCGGACCTTCAGGGCTCGGCGCAGGTCGGCCAGTTGGTCGACGAGCTTGCGGTGGAGGGCGGGGGTGAGGGCGGGGTCGGTGAGGTGGTTCTCGCCGAGGGTCAGGGACTCCTGGTCGATGGCGTGGACGGGGAAGGCGTGCCGGCCCGCCGCTTCGGCCATGGCGGCGCCTCGGCGGGTCGCCAGCGCGGTGGCGGCCGGGTAGTAGCGGGGGATGTACTCCCGTACGAGATCGGCCTGTTCGGGCTGCCAGAAGCCTTGGGCGGTGGCGGTGAAGAGGTAGTTGGAGAGGTCGTCGGTGTCGAAGAGACGGGACCAGGCGGCGGCCTTGGCCTCGGGGGCGGGGAGGGCGGCCCGGCAGCGGGCGGCGCCTTCCTGGCCGGTGGCGCTGGGGTCGCGGGCGAGTTCGCTGTCGATGGCGGCTTCGTCGAGGGCGCCGAGGACGGCGAGGCGGGCGAGGACGCGCCAGCGCAGTTCGGGGTCGATCTCGGGGCCGCCGGGGACGGTTCCGTCGGCGAGCCAGCCGGCGATGGTGTCGGGCTGGGTGGCGCTGCCGATGTACGTACGGACGGCGGTGAGGCGCAGTCCGGGGTTGTCGCCGTCCTCGGTGCGGCGGATGAGGTCGCGGGCGAGGCCGGTGAGGAGGGCGAGCGCGGCGGGGCGGTCGTCGGCCGGGAGGTACCGGTCGGCGATCTGGGTGCGCGCGAAGGCGAGGACGCCCTGGACGACGGCGAGGTCGGTCTCCTCGGGGAGGTGGGCCTCGGCGGTGGCCAGGTAGGCGCGGGGGTCGAGTTCGCCGTCGCGGACCATGTCGCGCAGCGTGTTCCAGACGAGGGCGCGGGTGAGGGCGTCGGGGATGCCGGCCAGGCCGCGCACGACGGTCTTCAGGGAGTCGTCGTCGAGGCGGACCTTGGCGTAGGTGAGGTCGCCGTCGTTGAGGACGACGAGGGCGGGGCGGGGCCCGGCGAGGTCGAGGGGCTCGGCCTGCGGGACGTCGATCTCGACGCGTTCGCGCGGGACGAGGCGGCGGCCGTCGACGAGGTCGCGGTCGTAGATGCCGACGGCGACGCGGTGGGGACGGCTGCCGTCGTGGTGGACGGTGAGGGTGGTGCGGGTCTCGTCGCCGCCGAGTTCGGGGGTGAGGGTGTCGACGCCGGTGGTGCGGAGCCACTGGTCGGCCCAGGCGTGGACGTCGCGGTCGGTGGCGGAGGCGAGGTTGTCGATGAAGTCGGCGAGGGTGGCGTTGCCGAAGCGGTGCCGCTTGAAGTGGGTGTTGATGCCGGCGAGGAAGTCCTTCTCCCCCATCCAGGCGACGAGCTGGCGCAGGGCGGAGGCGCCCTTGGCGTAGGAGATGCCGTCGAAGTTGAGGAGGGCGGAGGCCGTGTCGGGGACGGCGTCCGGGTCCGGGGCGACGGGGTGGGTGGAGGGGCGCTGGTCGGCGTCGTAGCCCCAGGCCTTGCGCTCGATGCCGAAGTCGATCCAGGTGTCGGGGAAGCGGTCGGCGCAGGCCTCGTTGATGGTCTGGTAGCCCATGTACTCGGCGAAGGACTCGTTGAGCCAGATGTCGTCCCACCAGCGCAGGGTGACGAGGTCGCCGAACCACATGTGGGCCATCTCGTGGGCGATGACCATGGCGCGCGTCTGGCGTTCGGTGACGGTCACGGCGGAGCGGTAGACGAACTCGTCGCGGAAGGTGACGAGTCCGGGGTTCTCCATGGCGCCGGCGTTGAATTCGGGGACGAAGGCCTGGTCGTACGAGTCGAAGGGGTAGGGCTCGTCGAACTTCTCGTGGAAGCGGTCGAAGCAGGCCTTGGTGATGTCGAGGATCTCGTCGGCGTCGGCGTCGAGGTGGGGGGCGAGGGAGCGGCGGCAGTGGATGGCGAAGGGCAGTCCGGCGTGTTCGGTGCGGACGGAGTGCCAGGGGCCTGCGGCGACGCAGACGAAGTAGGTGGAGAGGAGGGGGGTGGGGGCGGCCTGCCAGCGGCCGTCGGGGAGCTGCTCGGTGATGCCGTTGGAGAGGACGGTCCAGTCGTCCGGGGCCTTGACGGTCAGCTCGAAGACGGCCTTGAGGTCGGGCTGGTCGAAGGCGGCGAAGACGCGCTGGACGTCTTCCATGAAGAGCTGGGTGTAGACGTACGACTCGCCGTCGGTGGGGTCGGTGAAGCGGTGCATGCCTTCGCCGGTGCGGCTGTAGCGCATGGTGGTGACGGCACGGAGTTCGTGCTCGCCCTCGGTGAGGGTGAGGGGGACCCGGTTGTCGTCGAGGGACGCGGGGTCGAGGGGTTCGCCGTCGAGGTGCAGGGAGTGCAGCGTGACCGGTTTCAGCTCGATGAAGGTGTCCCCGGCGGTGCGGGCGGTGAACCGGATGACGGTCGTGGATGCGAAGGTCTCGTCGCCTGTGGTGAGGTCGAGGTCGACCGTGTAGCGCTGGATGTCGAGGAGATGGGCACGGGTCTGCGCTTCCTCGCGCGTCAGTACGGGCATGGGGCCATGCTGCCCGATGGGGTGGCGGCGGGGCACGAGTGTTCCGCTCACAGCTCAGCGGGGGTTGGTGGGCGGGGGGCGGGTAAGGGGGCGGGTTTGGGTACCGGGTTCGGGGGCTCGGGCGGGGCGCGTCGGCTCGGGGACTCGTCGGCTCGGCTCGGCGCCGGCTCTCGGGTCAGGCGAGGCCGGCGCCGGTGAGGTGGGCGAAGGCGGCCGTGATGCCGGGACGGTCGTAGCCCGTGCCGCTCTTGGCGCCGGTGGAGAGCAGGGCGTGCAGCAGGAGGCGGGCCTTGGCGGGGTCGAGGGGTCCTGCGGGGATGAGGCCGCGGTGCAGCAGGTCGTGTTCGGAGCCGGGGCCCCGGTAGGTGTGCGTGAGGGTGGCGCCGGCGCCGGTGCGGGAGGCGAGGACGACGGGGATGCGGGTGGCCAGGCGTTCCAGGGGGTCGACGAGCCAGGTCGGGACGTGGCCGGCGCCGAAGGCGGCGAGGACGAGGCCGTCGAAGCGGGTGTCGAGGCCGTCGAGGAGTTCGCCGCGGTCGCCGAGGGAGAGGGTGACCAGGGCGACGCGTACCGCCGGGTCGAGCCGGAGGGGGTGGATGGCGGTGGTGCCGGCGGGGCGGAGCAGGATCCGGGGCTCGCCCTCGACGACGCTGCCGAGGGGGCCGGCGCCCGGGGAGGCGAAGGTGGTGACGGATGTGGTGTGGGTCTTGCGGACGTGGCGGGCGGCGTGGATCTCGTCGGCGAGGACGACGAGGACGCCGAGGCCCGCGCAACCGGGGTCGGCGGCGACGGCGAGCGCGGCGGCGAGGTTGGCGGGGCCGTCGGCGCCCGGCAGGTCGGGGCGGCGCATGGCGCCGGTGACGACGACGGCCTGGGGGGTGTCGCAGAGCAGGTCGAGGAGGAAGGCGGTCTCCTCCAGGGTGTCGGTGCCCTGGACCACGACGACGCCGGACCCGGCGGCGAGGGTCTCGCGCACCTCGTGGGCGAGGGCGGCGAGGTCTTCGAGGGTGAGCGAAGAGCTGGGGAGGCGCCGGAAGTCACGCAGCTCGACGTCGGGGGCGGGGGCGGCGCCGGGAACGGCGCCCGACCCGGTGGTGCTGCTGGGCGCGCCGGGGGCGGGCACGCCGGGGGCGCCTGTGGTCCCGCCGGGAGCGGGAGGCGTCGCGCCGGGAGTGGCAGGCGTCGCGCCGGGAGTGGCAGGCGTCGCGCCGGGAGCGCCGGTGGTCGTACCGGGAGCCGGAGGCGTCCCGCCAGGGACCCCGGGGGCCCCGGGGGCCCCGGGGGCCCCGGGGGCC
>NZ_JBEZNQ010000051.1:0-57783 GCF_040653315.1 Streptomyces sp. NPDC047981
GTGAACCTGGATGTGTTCGCACCGGATACGGCCGGCGGCGATCCGGTGCCGGGGCCCTCCGGACGGCCGCGTAAGCGCAAGGCCGACACGGATCTTCCGGCTGTCGTCCTCCACGACCCCCGGCCCTCCAGCAAGCGGACACGGGAGAAGGACGAGCAGATCCTCGCGGGCATCAACGCCGCACCCGCAGGCAGTATCGCCGATACCGCCCGGCACATGAACATGGACCCGAAGACCCTGAATAGTTGGCTGCAACAGAGGACTTCTCAGCTGGGGCTGGACTCCGGGACGACCAATGCGCAGACACTGCGGTATATCCGTGATCACATGGACGCGGTCGCCGTGGGCATGATCGGGAAACGAGCCAACGACCTCGCCCCCTACGAAACCCCCTGCCCCAAAATCCTGGACGAACGCGACAAGCAGGTCATCGCCACCCTCCTCCACCACCGAACCCTCAACATCACCGACCTCGCCAATGAGTACCGGCACCCGAAGCAGACCCTGAAACAGTGGGTGGAGAGGCTGGGAAAAAACCTGCGCGTGCCCGGCACAGCCGGTGAGGTGATGGCACATGTGCGGGACAACCCGGACGAGGCACTTCGCCAGGCCGGGCTCGACATCAGCGACATCACCACCCTCACCATCCCCTCCGGAGAAGTCGCAGGCCCCACCCCACGCGACAAGCAGGTCATCGCCACCCTCCTCCACCACCCCACCCTCAACATCACCGACCTCGCCAACAAGTACCAGCACCCAAGGCGCACCCTGGAGGACTGGGTGGCGGGGCTGGGACTGAGCCTTCGCGTGCCCGGCACAGCCGGTGAGGTGATGGCACATGTGCGGGACAACCCGGACGAGGCACTTCGCCAGGCCGGGCTCACCAGCAGCGACATCGCCACCCTCACCATCCCCACCGGAGAAGTCGCAGGCCCCACCCCACGCGACAAGCAGGTCATCGCCACCCTCCTCCACCACCGAACCCTCAACATCACCGACATCGCCAGGCACTACGGGCAACCGGGGCAGACCCTGAAGAATTGGGTGGCGGGGCTGGGAAAAAACCTGCGCGTGCCCGGCACAGCCGGTGATGTGGTGACGTATGTGCGGGACAACCCGGACGAGGCACTTCGCCAGGCCGGGCTCGACATCAGCGACATCACCACCCTCACCATCCCCTCCGGAAAAGTCGCAGGCCCCACCCCACGCGACAAGCAGGTCATCGCCACCCTCCTCCGCCACCCCACCCTCAACATCACCGACCTCGCCAAGCAGTACCAGCACCCGAGCAGGACCCTGGAGGACTGGGTGGCGGGGCTGGGACGGAGCCTGCGCGTGCCCGGCACAGCCGGTGAGGTGATGGCGCATGTGCGGGACAACCCGGACGAGGCACTTCGCCAGGCCGGGCTCACCAGCAGCGACATCGCCACCCTCACCATCCCCTCCGGAAAAGTCGCAGGCCTCACCCCACGCGACAAGCAGGTCATCGTCACCCTCCTCCGCCACCCCGCCCTCAACATCACCGACATCGCCAATGAGTACCAGCACCCGAGCAGGACCCTGAAGAATTGGGTGGCGGGGCTGGGACAGCGCCTGCGCCTGGACGTCGAAGCCCGTCAGGTGGCGCCGTATGTGAGGGACAACCGGGACGAGGTACTTACCCAGGCCGGGCTCGGCAAAGACATCACCACCCTCCCCGGCATCCCGAAAGGAAAGAAGTAGCACCCCTACACACCACACGATCACCGGAAATCACCGCGGCCACAGGAACAATGCCAACCGCTTCCGATCCAGCGGCCACCCCCTCCGCAGCTGAAGCCCGGAGGGGCTTGCCGATGCTCCGACCCCCACCCCATTCCGGTGATGCCGAGGCAGCACGGGATCAACGCCATAGGAACATCGCACGCCCCACGAAGGACAACCACCAGCAGTGCCGCATGGTCCACCAGCACTTCGAACGCAGAGACCGAACTCGGTCGCGGCGGCCATGTCGATCCGAAACCCATGGGGTTCTCACGCCCAGGACGTAACGGATATGTGCCACCGCAGTAGCCGCGGACGATGTGTGCCCGGCGCTGGCGTCTGCGGAAGAAGCAGCGGGTCTCGACGGCGAGTTCGGCCTGGCCGCGGGGGTGATGCTGCCTGGGCAGGCCGTGCTTGAGGTCGGCGTTGACCAGCTCGTCGGGGTTCAGCTCGGGCAAGGACGCCGGGGAAGAAGTGCAGTTCGACAGCATCAGGGGCGGCGAGCCAGTCGCGGACCTTCTTGAAGCAGTGGACGGAGAGCCCGTCGACCACGAGATGGACCTTGTGGTCGACGTGGCCTGCATACCGGTCCAGGAAGCGGCACATCACCGCAGCGGTGAAGCTCTCGGGGAAGACCATGAAGTGCATCCAGCCCTTGGTGCTGATCGCCGACATCACGTTCACCGAGAACCGGTTCCCGCTCCGCCGCACCACTGCGAGTGTCCTGCCCTCTCCACCCCAAGTGCGGCCAATATCCTGGTCGAAGCGGATGCCGAACAGGATCTCACCGCCCTCGGCCCTCGCCCTCGCGCGGATCTCCGGCCACGTCTCCTGATGCCACCGCACCACAGCCTCGGGGTCCTGCTCCACGGCACGGTTGCTCGGGCGCTGAAGGACAGCCCCCAGGGCCGTCGATCGAGGACCGCCTGCCGCACGGCTGTCTGCTCGACCCCCTCTCGATACTCGATGCCTACGCAGCGAGGGCGTACCGACACCGGGGAAAGCCCAGCCCGGGCTGCGGTCAAGTCGTGGGTGCAGTCGTGGGTGCAGCCGGGTATCGCCCGGGAGAACCAGAGATTGTGGCGTCGGGCCGAGCGATGACCTGCACGTTCATGCCATTGCTCGCGGTGTTTCATCGAGTGCTACGGCTCGTCCGCACGGATCCGGTCGGTGGGGTTGTCGTCGACCCGCATCAGCCAGGTCACGCGCTTGCGGTTGATCCCCGCCCCCCTCATCTGCGGCTCGGCATGGACGCGCGGGGCACCGTAGGCCCGCCGTGCTGGGCGTGGATGGTTCGGATCTCGGCCCCGGTCCGCTTCTCCTCGGCCTGGCGCTCGGCGCGGGCCTGCCCGGTGGCCAGATGGCGTAGTAGCCGGCGCGGGGCGCTTCGAGCACCCGGCAGATCCGCTTGACGCCGAAGTCGGCGCGATTGTCGGAGATGAAGCCCTGCGGCGAGGGCTCCCTCACCTCCCGCGTGACATACGCGGCCGCCCGGCGCGGGATGTCGCGCTCCAGGTGCCGCTCTTTCTCGGCTTCAGCAGCCGGGCGTTCCCCGCCCGCAGCCGGGCCAGCTCGTCCGCCTCGCCGCCCGTGTCACGGCGTCCGGGCACGTCATCTTCCCGGCAGCGGCATGGCTGAGCGCGACTGCGTCCTTCCTGAACTCCTCGAGATACGGAGACCTGCGTCCCACCTGGACATCCTCCCTGAACCATCAAGATCCATTGTCAGGTGTCCTCCAAAGGATCGGCCTCAGGACCGCCGACGTCCGACGGATCTTTTCCGGAACAAGGGGGCGGACCCACCCAGTGCCCGATCGGGCAGACTTCCAACTGCTGTGTTCAATAGGCTTCTTGGGTCGTTCTCTCGCCGAGTGAACGTGCGTTACCTTCCCGAGCACGGGAGCGCGCCTCCCGCCTGCCGCCCATCGCGTCTCCCTGGGCGGCAGGTCTTTTCGATGACCGGCGTCAGTACGCACGACGACACGACGTAGTGGACGGACAGTCGATTACATGACCTTTCTCAGCTCTTCGCGCCGCCGCCAAGGCTCCATGGGCCTGACGGGCGCGGCTCTCGCCGCGCTGCTCTCCTTCGCCGTCGCCCCGGGAACCGCCGCCGCGCCCGCCGCTTCGGCCGCAGCCGGCCCGCGCGCCATCGACCAGGCCGCTGTCGTCCTTCCGCGCTGGATGGACCAGGTCCGCGAGGTCATCGGCGACCGACCTCTGAACAAGATCGTCATGCCGGGCAGCCATGACGCCGGATCGTGGAGCATCACCGACACGTCGGGGGTCTGCGACACCGCCTCCAACGCGACGCCGGCGAAGGACCATCCGCAGCTCGCCGCCGCGATCTCGATCACGCAGATGTCTCCGATCAAGACGCAGCTCGAGAACGGCTCGCGCTACCTGGATCTCCGTGTGTGCAAGCAGAACGGCAAGTGGTTCACCTACCACGGCGGTCCCATGGGCGGACTGTTCTTCGACGACCCCGCCACCGGCCGCAAGGGCGAGATCAACGATGTCGCGGCATGGATACGCGACCACCCCACGGAGATCGTGACGATCGAGCTGAGGACCTCCGCCCCCGCGGACGACCCGGGCGCCAACACGGAGGCGGTCCGGCTGTTGGGCCAGGCGATCGGTACCGGGCGCTTCGCCGACAGGAACGCGCTGTCGCCCAGGTCGACGTACAACCAGTTCGTGGCCGCGGGCGCCAACGTGGTGCTGCTCGACACCAAGTCGACCACCTCCGAGCCCTGGTCCTGGCCGGGCGGCTGGGCCGAGGGCCGCGACAGCTACGTCGAGAACCAGGACTGGGGCGGGCTCGTCCTGGAGGCGCTCAAGAACCCGACCCGGAACCCCGCGATCGACAAGATCAGCGGTACGGCTATCAACCGCATGCACCAGGTCCTGTCCACGGACTATGGTGATCCGAACAGACTTTTCGTGCTGTCGGGAGCCGTCGACTCCACACTCGCCATCCCCGGCGCCCTGTTCGACGTCGTCACCCATGGCATGAACTACAAGCCCGACGGCGTGCCCTACATGCTCAAGGTGGCTCGCGAGCACAACACCCGGCTGCTCGCGAAGCTGGAGGGCGAGTGGCGCCACTCGTTCATCGCCGGCAACACGAACGTGGTGCAGATCGACTACGTCGACATGAGCGGCCGCCGGGCCGACGGCTCACTGATCGGCAGCGGTGACGTGAGCCGGGCGATCATCGCCAACAACACCCCGACCACGGCTCCCGGCACACTGATGGGCGCGGAGCGTGGCGCAGACGGCAGCTGGGACGCCGCCCGGACACTTCCCGGCGCCTACACCTCCCCCGAGTTCGCGGGGGGCGAGCGGGCCGTGGCCGCGATGCCCGACGGATCGCTCCAGCTCCTCGCCTACGGTCTCGACAACCGGATGTACCACAACATCCGGTTCACGAACGGCACCTGGCAGGGCTGGAACCGCGTCAACAGCGACGCCGTGGACCAGAGGTTCAACGGCGGTCCCCTCGCCGCCGCCGGAACGCCCGACGGCACGATGCACGCCGTCGCCGTCGACAGGGACGGCAACCTGCTCCACACGCTGCGCCGCCCGGGCGGGTCGTGGCAGGAGGCGGGCTGGGCCGGCGTGGCGGACGGCACAGGACAGGTGTTCAAGGCCAAGGACGTCGCCGTCGCCGGGCTCCCGGACAACTCCGTCAAGGTACTCGCGTACGGCCAGAACGGCGCCATGCGCGTGACCGAGCGGATGGCGGACGGGGCGTGGGAGAAGCCCGGCTGGACGACCGTCCCCGGCGTCGGCGGGCCCGTCTTCGCCGGCTACGACCTCAGCATCACCGGTATGGCCGACCGCTCCGTCCAGATCGCGGCGATCGGCCTCGACGGCAGGGTCTGGCACATCACCCGCGACCGGAACGGCGTCTTCTCTCCCTGGGGGAACCCGGAGTGGAAGCCACAGGACCCGATGCGCGCCACAGCCGTGTCGATCGCCGCACTGCCCGACGGAACAGCCCAGCTCGTCGCCGCCGGCCTCGACGGCAACGCCTGGCACACCACCCGCCCGACGACTGGCAAGTGGGCGGCGTTCAGCATGCTCACCGGCCCGTACCACCGCCCGTTGGCGGCCACCGGCGTGGGCGTCGCCGCGCTGCCGGGCGGACGCGTGTACACCCTCGCCAGGGCCCGCTGAACACCCTCGCCGGGGCCCGTTGTCCCTTGGGTCGGTGGCCGGGAGTTCTCGAGCCCCGGCGTCGTTCCCGCGCCGCCGCTCTCCCGCACATGGTGAGGGCGGCAGGCAGCGGCAGCTGCGATCAGCTCCAGGCACTCAGGTGCTCGGTGAACCAGTCGCGTGCCTTCTCGGACGACAGGCGGAACACCTCACCGTCGTAGGCGTCGAAGTGCCCGCCCGGGATGAGCTCCAGCTTCTTGGGATGCGCGGCGGTCTCGTAGGCGATCGTGGCGCCCGCGCCCGGCGTGGTCCCGTCGTGCGGTGCCACGATCATCAGCAGCGGTGTCGGGGCGATCAGCGGCAGATACATGGCAGGCTCGAAACTGTGGATGAGTTCCGCCGAGGTGAGGGTGATCTCGTTCCGCCACCGCGAGCCCTCGCCCGTCCGCGTGTACCAGGCCCAGGCATCGGGCGTGGGCAGTGCCGCCGGCGCGGTCGGGTCCTCCGCGACCACGGGGATCAGGCTGGGCGGGGTGCCGGCCGCACGGGCCAGACGCTCCGCGCTGAAGAAGTCGTCCAGCCCCTTGATATCGGCGGTCACCGCACCGCTGATCATCGGTACCTGGCTGACCACGGCACGCACCCGCCGGTCGATCGCGGCGGCGACGAACGCGTTGCCGCCACCGAGGCTGGAGCCCCACAGTCCGATGTGCTCCGGGTCGACGTCGTCCCGGCTCTGGGCGTAGGTGATCGCGTGCTGGATGCATCGAATCTGCTGCCAGGGGTCGATCTCCTGGCGCGGGGAGCCCGGCAGCGGATCGCTCGCGCCCAGTCCGGGATGGTCGTAGGCGAGCGCGCTGAGACCCGCTGCCTGGAACACCTCCGCGTACGTGTCGAGTCCCATCTCCTTGACGGCCGAGAAGCCGTGCTGGAGCACTACGCAGGGAGCCTTGTGGCCCTCGGCCTCGCGGCGCTCAGAGCCGGCAGCGGGATAGAACCAGCCTCGCAGCGTCGCGCCCTGCGCATCGAATTCCACGTCCTCGCGCACCATCAGTCGTCCGCCTCTCGTCGGTCAGTTGCGTCGATCCTCACCTCCCTCACGCCGCGCGGCTCGACTCTGCGTGCCAGCTTCTGGCCGCTCGACGACAAGGCCCGCCGGGCCCGCCTGTCCGTCCGGTAGTGCGACGGCGTGGTCCCGTACGCGGCGCCGAACGCCCGGGTGAAGTGGCTCGGGTCGGCGAAACCCCAGCGTGCGGCGATCACGGAGACGGGCTCCTCGCCTGTGATCAGCTCCGCACGGGCACGGGCGAGCCGGCGGGCCCGAACGACCTCCGCGACGCTCTCCCCACTCTCCTCGAAGAGGCGGTGCAGGGTCCGCACCGAGAGGGCGTGTGCCCGGGCGATCACCGGGGGCGTGAGGTCGGGACGCGTGAGGTTGCGGTCGATCCATCGCACGATGGCCGCGCGCCGCAGCCGCGACGGAACCGACCCTCCGGACGCCAGGCGGCCCGGCTGGTCGTGGTCGGTGCCCAGTGCCGCGGAGACGAGGTGGAGCGCGGCGTCACGGGCCGACGCCTCCGCCGCCGGCGGCAACTCGTGCACCGTGTCGGCGAGTACGCCGAGATAGTCGACGAGCAAGCGGGTGGCCGGCTCGGCCTGGTCCAGGATGCCCCGGACGGGGCCTCTGGGTCCGCCGACCTCGCGCAGCGCGCTCCGCGGGATCACGAGGCTGCGCTTGACCAGGGGCTCGACGACCTGGAACCGGGTCGCGCGAGCGCTGTCCCAGAGCGCGCCCGCGCCACGGCGCAGTTCCTTGACATCACCGCCCTGCGCCACCGTTTCCCGGCCGGAGCGGGTGAACACCACGATGACGTGGTCAGCGGCACTCCCCTGGATCTGCCCACTGCCACGGAAGCCCGTGCACGGGTCGCACCGGGTGTCGACCAGGGCGAGGTCGTCGACGTGGACCCGGCGCACGGACGCGCGGAACGCTCTGCCCGGGCGGCCGGGCGTCAACCGGATGCGGGTGTCCACGTGTGTGGCGGAGAAGACCTCCTCCCAGCGTCGCTCCCATTCCTGCGGCTGAACCCCGTCCAGGGTGAAGCGTTCGACCCTTGACGTCACCGGACCACCTCCCATCGTCGTCGCCTCTCCCCCGTCCTGGGGTCACAGGATCACGAGAGAAGCGAGAAGAACTCCAGCTCCGAGATGGCCACATCCTTGTTCTTCTTCGACGGAAAGACATCCACCACTGTGATCTGCACGGAGTTGATGGCCGTCGCACCGTTCAACGCGAATTTCTGCGGCTTCGCGCTGTCACTGAGCGTGATCATCGCCGTCTTCTCGTTCGTGAACCTCAGCAGGAGGACACGGGGCCTGCCATGGTCGGTGAAGGCATCAGCGACACCTGACGTGACAATCATCTGATCCAGCTTGACCAGGCGGTCGAACTTGATGGTCAGGGTGACGCTCTCCTTGGTCTGCGCGACGACGGGATCGTACGGCTTGGACCAATAGGTGGCGGTGTTCAGGTCGATCACACTCTCGGGACCGTGCCCCTTGGCCGAGTTCTTGGCATCGGCCGTGGAGGGACGGACCGGGGAGTAGTGGGACTCGATGAACCCCATGACGGTTGCGCGGACCGTGTTGACCCGGCGGTCGACCTCGTTTCTGAACGGCGCGTAGGACGCGTACAACAGGCAGGAAAGGCAGACCAGCGCCCCTGCCACGATCTTGGCCTTGACCATGATCTGGCGTCGTCGCTCTCCGGGTGCCGCTCCGGATCCGGATCCGGTACGGCCGGCTCCCGTACCCAGCGAGACGACCCGTGGGCCGCGCCGCAGCTTCAGCCTGTGCCACCACGGGGCTCCGGCGATCTCGGCCTCGCTCAGCTCGGCTCCGCATCGCGAGCAGAACCGGCGCGTGGGCGTGTTGCCCTGGCCGCAGCCCCCACAGATCAGGTGTCCCGGCTGAATGGAGTTGGAGCGGACGGTCTGGTGGTTCTGCCGCGGGACGGGTGCCTGTGAGACCTGGGGCAGCACCGCGTCCGGCTCGTCGTCCCAGTCCTCGTCGTCCTCTTCGTCCTGGGCGACAGAGGGCAGCGGAGCGATGAGGGCGGCGTCGCGGGCCCGGGCGTCCTCCGGACGGACGGACGGTATGGGGACCGTCAGCTCCGACGGGTCCCCGGGGCGACGCGCCGAAAACGCCGACGGGTGTCGCTCGTCGTCTTCATCGTCCTCGTCGTCTTCATCGTCCTCGTCGTCCTCGCCGTCCTCGCCGTCCCAGTCGTCCTCGCCGTCCCAGGCGTCCTCGTCGTCCCAGTCGTCCTCGTCGTCCTCGCCGTCCTCGCCGTCCCAGGCGTCCTCGTCGTCCCAGTCGTCCTCGTCGTCGTCCTCATTCGACTCCGGCCGGCTTTCTGGCATGCCGAGCCCGCCCATGCCCATGGACGGGCCTGCCGCATTGCCCCGAGCAGGCGAGGCATCCTCGTCCCAGTCGTCGTCCTCGCCCCAGTTGTCATCCTCGTCGGTGTCACCGAGACCGGGAGGACGCGGAGGACCACCCAGGCCGGGAGGACCACCGAGCCCCGGAGGACGCGGAGGACCACCCAGCCCAGGAGGACCACCCAAACCCGGAGGACCGCCCAGCCCCGGAGGACGCGGAGGACCACCCAGCCCAGGAGGACCACCCAAACCCGGAGGACCACCCAAACCCGGAGGACCGCCCAGCCCCGGAGGACGCGGAGGACCACCCAGCCCAGGAGGACCACCCAAACCCGGAGGACCACCGAGCCCCGGAGGACGCGGAGGACCACCCAGCCCAGGAGGACCACCCAAACCCGGAGGACCACCCAGACCGCCCGGACGCGGAGGACCACCCAGACCGCCGAGGCCGCCGAGGCCGCCGAACCCGTTGGGTACTTCCACCGCGTCACCCGTGACAGGGGGCGAGATCGCCCTGGCCGCGCCCTGCACCAAACGGCTCAGCAAGGGGCGCTTCGGCCGGTCGGTCACCGCGTCGGCCTGCGCCTGGACCTCCTCCGATATCTCCGGCGCCGACCGCTCGCCGGACCATTCGAGAAAGGCTCCGCACGACCCGCAGAAGTCATGGTTGTCGCGGTTCCGTCCGCCACAGCTACGGCAAATGATCATCGGCGGACCACCTCCATGCGGTACGGCACGTGTGCCGGTACGCACTCCTGCACCAGAGCCTCCAAGTCGACGAGGTCGGCGTCCTGTTCACGCTCGACGATGATCCGGATGACGGCTACGGACGGCAGCCCCTCCGGGAAGGGCGTTTCGGGTGCGGCGGAGGTGAACACCCCTCCGGAGTCGAGCAGTTCGACCTCGCCACCCGCCGCGAGGGCGACGCGGGAGCGGAGCCCTCCCACCGTGCCGCGCGTCCTGTGCCCCTGAACCGCGTGTGCGGTGGCCGCCCGTTTGCGTTCCAGGGGCCAGTCCTCGTCGAGCTGGGTGCCCATTCGGTCCGCCAGCCAGACCAGGAAGTCCGCCGGGGTGAGCCAGGGGTCGACGTACGCCTCGATGCAGTCGAGGGTATTGATCACAGGGGCGATCACGTCGTCCCAGCCGGCCGTGAGCCGCACCGTGAACGGGTCGTCCTGGTAGACCGCGGGCAGCAGCTGGACGAGTGAGTAGGGGCTGCCCAGCCCCTCGACTGCGGCCCTCATCGGTTCTCGTCCACGCGGACGTGGTGGTCGTAGGAGATGACCAGGCTGTTCGCCGGAAGGTCGATGCGCCTGGTCTCCTGGCCCCGTTCGCCCGTGACGGGATTGGCCGCGAACAGCCGCACGTCGTCCACCATGTCCACCCCGTCGACGCGCTGGAGCAGGGCGAAGATCTCGCCCACCTGAACAGGCCGCCCGAAAGGCCACCCCTTCCCCTGCGGGCCGCCGCCCGGCAGGGGGTCGAGGAAGCGGTACAGGGCGTCCTCGACGTCCCGGCGGACCCGGTCGGCCGCCGCCCGGTGGTGGGCCGTGATCCGGGTGACCACGGTCACGCCGCGGTACAGCGGGGGCTCGACCATGACGCGGGTACCCACCAGCCGTACCTCGTCCAGACGCTGGGCCACCCTGTCGAGGGTCTCCTGGGCGGGGATCAGGTGTTCCAGGCGTACCCGCTCCCCCACCGGAGCGGAAGGTACGACGAGCAGCTTCACGTTGCCGTGCTCCTGGCTGGGCAGGCACCTGATGCGCGCCAGCTCGGGAGCCGCCTCGTGCGACAGGGTCTCGAAGTCCTCCGCCGTCACGGCCCGGTTGCTGCTGCGCAGCATCATCGGGCCGCGGGCCATGGCCTCGGCCAGGGTCTCACCGTCGGCACCGCCGCGGGCCGGCCGCCGGTTCTCGATCCGGGCGATGAACGGCAGCGACGACATCAGTGTCCGCACGGCCCCGGCTGGCACGTTCCCTCGTGCCCCGCCGCCGATCGCGAAGTTCCGGATCCGGACGGTGGCCCCGTCGGCGGGAACGGCGCCGTACTGCCGCAGGGTTCCGTCGGCCTCACGTACGGCGGGCCCCAGACGTGCTTCTCCCGCTGCCCCGTCCAGGACGAAGTGCCGGTCCTCAGGACCGCTGTTGGCGAAGTGGTCGACCCTGGTCCAGGTCTCCCAGACCGTCTCGTGGCCCCTGGGGGCGATCTCCAGCACGGGGTCTCCGTACGGAGTGAGCAGAGGCCTGCGAGGGATCTCGAACCGCTGGCCCGGGACGCCCTCGGCCTCGTCGAGGACCTCTCCGTCGACGACCTCCACGTTCGTGGCCGCGACCGTCGCGCCCACGGTGGCCGTATGCAGCCCGTGCACGACCGGACTCGCCGTGTAGCCGGGCGCTCCGTCCACCGGCTCGAGGGCGCGGGCGCGTAGCCAGCCCGCGCTGTGTTCCGCCAGGACGGCCGTCCGGTGGTCCTCGGGGACATGGATGACGACCCAGCCGGACCGGTTCAGGCCGCCCGTCTCGTCGGCGGACACTTCGCACGCCGTCCAGGTGGAGCCGTTCCACGCCTCCCACGCCAGCGGCGGGGCGTCGGGGTCGACGCCGACACCGTCGACGCGTCCGTCGAACTCGATCCGGACGGCACATCTCGGCACCGCGTTCTCCAGCCCGAGCAGAAGTGCGTCCCCGGCCTGCGGTGTCGCGCTGAAGGCGGGGAACGGCGCGTGCAGCCCGTGGCTGCCGTACTCGACGTTGTCCAGCCGCTCGTCGGCGCCCACCATCGTGAGCACGTGCGCGAGGGGTCCGGGAACCAGTGTGATGTCGTCGTCCGTGCGGAAGGCGACCGGTTCCTCTCCTTCGGTGTGGAGGGTGGCGGCCCGGGTTCCCCTGCGGATGAGGAGGGGCGTGTCCGTGACCGGCGTGGTGGTCCAGAAGGTGATGTCCGTGCGGGCGGCGACGGGCGGAAGCATGCGTAGCCCGATGAGGTCGAGGAACTTGGCGTAGAGCCGATCGGGCACCTGGTTCAGCCGGTACAGCATCTGGTCGGTCATCATCGCGACCGCCTCGATCAGGGTGATGCCGGGGTCGGAGGGGTTGTGGTCGGTCCACTCCGGGCAGCGGCGCGCGATCAGCCGCCGCGCTTCGTCCATCAGGTCCGGAAAGCTCCGGTCGTCGAGGTCGGGGGTGGGAAGCGCCATCACTGCTCTCCTGCGTCCTGGTCGGCCGGAGAGTTGTCTTCGTCCGGGAGGGAATAGAAGGGGAAGACCATGTTCCGTGGGTCGTTGGTCCCCTTGGCGGTGTAAGAGATCACGATGTTCACCAGGGTGGGGTTGTACGGATCGGGCTCGACCCCCACCGCCTCTACGGTGACGCGGGGCTCGCAGGCGGCCAGGGATGCGGTCACCTCGTGGCTCAGTTCGACGAGCGTGCCGGGATCGGTGCCGGCGAACACGTAGTCACGCAGGCGGGAGCCGAAACCGGGCCGCATGGGACGC
The DNA here is from genome assembly GCF_040653315.1 of Streptomyces sp. NPDC047981. Taxonomy (NCBI): domain Bacteria; kingdom Bacillati; phylum Actinomycetota; class Actinomycetes; order Kitasatosporales; family Streptomycetaceae; genus Streptomyces; species Streptomyces sp. NPDC047981. Next base: position 12,840 of record NZ_JBEZNQ010000051.1, read on the forward strand.
TCGCCCGGGTACGTGGTGAGGATCAGCCGCATGGACTGCTCGAGCAACTCGTTCCCGGTGACCATGCGGACGGAGCCTTTGCCGCCCACACCCAGGGGAAAGGCCCAGCCCGTTCCGATGAAGTCTTCGCCGTCCATGGCAGTCGTCCTCCGTGGACTCAGTTGAGTTCGATCTTGGAGCCCTTGATGGCGACGGTGCCGGTGCTCTCGATGGTGATGGACGACTGAGCCTTCAGCGCCAGCGACGATCCGCCGTCGATGCTGACCTTGCCGCCCTGCCCCGCCGCGATGTTGACCGTCCCGCCGGCGCCGCACTCGATGTTGATCTGCCCCTGCGCCGCCTTGCTGTTCGGCGCCTTGGGCTCGCAGCTGAGCGTGAGGGTTCCCGCGACCTGGTCGATGGCCAGGCGGAGACTGGCGTCCTGGGTGCCCAGGACGATGGCGGAGGCGGTCGGCGGCTGATTGGGCGCGGGCACCTTGTCGTGGAACTCCAGCATGTTGCCCGCCGGCGAGACGATGCCTCTGCGGACCACCTCGGCCGTGTCGCCGGTCGCCTCCACGGCGGGCCCGCTCAGCTTGTACGTACTGGCGTTGCTCAGCACACCGCCCACCACGTACGGGCGCCGCGGATCGCCGAGCTCGAAACCGAGCAGCACCTGGTCCTCGACCTCGGGCAGCAGCAGCGCCCCGGCCCGCCGGCCTCCCGCGGCCTGGACCACGGGCGCCCAGTCGGTCACGTAGCTGGGTGCCAGCCAGGGCAGCTTCACCTTGACCCGGCCCTTCTTCAACGGGTCATTGACATCGGTGACCACACCACAGACCAGGCCGTTCACCCGCGGGGCCGAGTGCAGCCCGCCGTCGCCCGCCGTCAGGCCGAGGAGCGTGCGGTCCTCCCCGTTTCCCAGCTGCAGCCGGGTGCGGTAACCGCCGTCCGCGAGGTCGAAGACGTGCTGGGCCGCCACCACGGTCCAGGATCCCGCGAACGGCTTCGGCACTCCGACGACTTCCACCGTCGCGCCCGCCTGGAGCGCGGGGTCCCCCCACGTCTCCGCCTGCGCCTCGGCGAAACTGCCCGCCAGGCGGCGGGCCGGCCCTTCGACCGCTGCACGCGAGGCCGCGCTGAGGGATCCACCGCCTGCCGCGGGGGCCCTGTCGGTCAGGATCCGTCCGTCGGCTGAAGGCGCAGGATCCTGCGAAGGTGCGCCGGACGGCGCCGCTGTCGGCCTCTTCGTGCCCGCGACCCCGCTGATGGCCTCGGCGGCCTCCGCGCCGATGTCGACGACATCGTTCACCGTACGCGTCCGGGTTGATACGGCCTTGACCTCCAACGGGTCCCAGACGCGCATCTCGACTTCCGGTGCCATGTTCCCGGCGGTGATTCGCGGCCGGAAGGTCCGCAGGTTGCCCAACAACTCGAGCCTGACAGCGGAGCCCTTCGCCGTGGCCGCCGGCCGGAAGAAGAACTTCCCCTGGTCGACACCGAACTCGTAGCCGATCTCGCGGCAGCGCCAGGTCAGGAACTCCCAGTCGGTCTGGTTCATCTGGCCCAGGTGCTCATGCGTCACGGTCGTCTGCTTGATCTCGCCGATCGGCAGCCCGGCCTCTCCCGCGATGAGCTTGGCTATGTCGGAGTCCTTCTGCTTGATGTAGTCACGCACCCGAGAACCGCGCTGGAGCAGGTGGCTGCGGTCGTAGGCGCGGACGATGGTGAACACCGATCCGTCGAAGCAGTCCGCTTCGACAGAGGTGACCTCGCCGGCTCCGACCACGACACGGTCACTGGCCCGGCTGTACGAGGTCGCCACCTCGATCCTGCTGCCGAAGGTGATCCCCGAGTCCGCCAGAAAGTTCGATCCTGTGTCGGTGAAGGTGACCTCGATCATGGTCGGCATGTTGACGCGGCTGTCCACCACGGCCCTGACGACGCGTTGCTGAACGTCCTCCTGGGACTGTCCGATACGAACGCTGGCCACAGGAGGAGAGGAAGGAAAGTCCATCAGCCACCCCCGAGCATGCTGCGCACCGGGTCGCTGTTGGGACCGATGGCAGAGTCCATACCTGCGGGAACCCGCTCCGCTCCGCGATGCGCGTCGATCACCGCCCCGGACGGGGCACCGGGCCCGCCCCCATGTGCGTCCCCGAGCACATTGAGGGTGACATTCCGAACCTCCGCTCTGATGGGCCGCCCCTCCCTGGTGAAGCGTGTGTAGGTACAGTCGAAACGCACGAGTTCGACCTCGTAGTGAAACCCCTTTCCCACCGCCCCCCACTTGAATTCGAGAATCTCCCGGCGAGATTTCGATTCACCGTCGAAGACTTTCTGAGCAACCCAGTCCATGAGCAGCTTGACCACCGGTTGACATCCGTCTCCAGTAAATGTGAGAGGGGACAATATGAGCCTGGTCGAGCCCCGAGTCGCCAAGGCACTCCACGCGTTCCGATCGTCATCACCCTTTTTCGCACCCATCGGGTCCGAAAGGCCTTCGGCATTGTGTGAAATACTGATCTCGGACGGGTTGTACTCGAAATCGAGATTTTTCCCCCCGCCCGACAGCCTCGCCTTGGCGACGAGTCGCGTCATGGAATTCATGGGTGCACTGGTCACTGGTTACCCTCCAGGGCGGTCATGGAAGGCTCCGACTGCAGGAATCCAGAGTGCTCGAAGGAGATCTTCTCGGTCGCCACCGAGTTGCTCTGCGCGTTCAGGTCGGGCCCCACCCACTCCTTCGGCATCGCGTTCTTCAACACCCACCGGCTGACGACCCGTCCCCGGTGGTCGAAGAGCCTGATCGTCACGCTCTGACCCGCGTACTGCGCCCGATCGCCCTCGCCGTCGAATTCGTAGCCGGTCCAACGCATCGCCACGTTCGCCAGCCACTCCTGGACCTTGGGGGAATCCGTCTGAGTCATGACCCGTTCCAGGGTGACAGCGGAGTACCTGATACGGTCCGGGAGCAGGTCGCGGTCGAAGTACTCGCCGCCCTGGGCTATCTCCTTCGCGGTGAACTGCACCTGGAGACCGCGGCAGCTGGACCACAGGCCGAGGTCGGTGCCCCAGTCGTCCAGAGCGACGTGGAAGCGCATGGCGAGGCCGGCGCGCGGGTAGTCCGCCGGAGCGCGGCGTTGGGGACGGCCGTTGAACGAGGCCATGGCCTGCTTGGCCAACCCGGAAGGAGACAGGGACTGGGCCGGATGGGTCCAGCTCATACCCGGCAGTTTCTGTGTCATCTCGGTTCCTCGGTGCGATGCGGATGTCGGGGCTGCTGTGCTCGATGTACTGCTGTCAGTACATGTCGGGCAGCTGGGGGCCAGGATTGTGCGGCGCGAACTCATCGTCCACAAAACCTGAATGGACGATTTCCAGGGTCTCGATCGCCACCTTGCCCTGACCCGCGTTGAACTCATTAATGTTCCAGGCAGCCGGGAAGAACTCCCGCAGCTCCCACCACATCGCGTCGCCCATCCAGTTCACGAGACCCACCGCACCGGTGAGCGGCTCGCCCCGCACCGCGGTCTCGCTGAGCCATTCCTGGACCACCAGAGAGTCGCCACAAGCGGCCCGAGAAAGCTTTATCCGCTGGTATTTGGGGACGCTGGGATAGATCAGCGGATGGTTCCAGCGGTCACCCGATCGGTACTCGCACACCTGCCAGTTCACGGACAGGCCGGAAGCACTGGACCAGTCCCCCAGTTGGTACTGGCACCGGTCGATGGCCACAGTAAAGGTGTGCGCCATCGCCACGGAGCCGAAGAGCGCGTCGCTCCACTTGCTGGCGCTGCTCACCGCCTTCTTGAGCTGCATTGACTCTCTCTTCCGAAAACTGGACCGGGCCGGGGGTTGCAGTACGTGTCAGCCACGTGGGGTCAAAAGGCCGTGTCGCTCGCGTTCCACGACGAGTTCCCGCCGGACGTGCGCGAGGATGCGGTCGTAGAGTCGGCCGGCCAGTCTGTCGAGAACGGCCGGCTCGTCGAGGAGATGAGCGAGGGTCAGGCGGCTGTCCGGCAGCGCGGAGAGGAGCGCAGCCAACTCCGCTGACTGGTCGAGTGGGCCTTCGCCCCTGCCGCCCGTGCCGCCCGGTGGGCCACCGCCGAATGCGAACCCCGCGGGTGGGAGATCCCCCCCGCCCCCGGCGGAGAAGCTCACCGTGCCCGCTCCAGGCTGGGTTCCGCCGTCGAAGCCCGCCTCACCGCCCGAGGCCGACAGCACGTTCGACACCTCCGGCGGACCGGGGGTCCACGTCATGGCCGACGCCGGTGAGCCGGCCTCGTCCTTCCCCTCCCCCGGTCTCGTGACCGCGGCGCTGACATGGTGGAGAGGAAGATGGGTGTCGACCGCGCCGAACCACCTCAGCCCCGCTCGCTCGTGCGGACCGGCCGGAGCCGCGCCGGCGGCGGGAGCCGACGGAGCCAGTTCGCTTCCGACAGCCGCCAGCTGCACGACCTCGGCCATGCGCTCCGCGGACACCAGTTCGTCTTCACCGAAGACCCCGGGCTCCGCGGAAGGGCCGAGGCCCGTAACCGTGGTATCGCCGGACGGCGGGGAGCCGAGCGTCGCTCCTGCGAGAGGCGGAGCGACGTACTGAGGGACGGCGAACAGCGCACCGGCCGTCCTGCGGGAACCGTCGGCCGAGGACTGTGGCGCCGCGTCCGAAATCGACGGTACGGAATGCACCAGGCGTAGTGCCGGCACGGACCCTGCTACGGCCCAGTCCTCGCTCGGCTCGGCCGTCACCGCGGGGCCTCCGGTCTCAGCGGCGGCCTCGGGCGGCGCGACGTACTCGCTGTCCGCGAAGGCCGGGACCGCTGACGGCACAGTCGAGACCGGAAGGGACCTCGTGACAGGCGTGGGGAAGGCCAGGTGCGGAGCCGCTCCGGTGATCACGGGCATCGCGACCGGGCCCATGGCCGGCTGGAGGTCCGGTATCAGGGCGCTGACCACGGTGTGGGGGCGTCTGTGCTGCAGGGCCGGGTATCGCTGCTGGACGACATGCTGCGTGTCCACGACCGTCAAGGCACGCGCGGGAAGGCTCCGAGGCGCCGCCGCTTCGACGAAGGCTCCGTCGGTGGCCTCAAAGGTGCCGCCAGTGTCTGGCCCGGTGACGGTCTGAGGCATGACGAGGACAGCTCCGGCCCCGGTTGCCGTCCACGCATCTGCCGGATCCGCGGCCGCGTCAGGTGCGGTCAAGGGAACCGCGACGGGCGTTTGCGGGATGCGGTGACCGTCAGCCGGATCGACCGCCGATCGGGGCTCCGCCGCGCCTGCGTCGCTCTGGGCGTGTGGCGTCACGTGGGCAAGAGCCGGGCCGAGGTCCGGGGCCAGGGGCTCGCCGTCTCCGTGCCCGGGATGGGTGGCCGGTGCTACAGGGCCAGGCGCCCTGTCCGCCGTCACGGTGTCGTCGGCCGAGCGAACGGGTTCCGGGCTGCCGGCTGACACGGCTCCCGACGGCACATGCGGAGAGCGGCCGGACGACGTCCAGCTGTCCCGACCGTCCTCCGGCTCGGAAGTGGGCTCTGGGACGGAGCCCTCGAGGGAGGTGGGGGCGGCGAGGTGTGCGGCAGCACCAGTATCCGCCCGGTCCGTGGAGACGGGCGGCGGGCCGATGAAGGACGCTGTGTCGTCCTCCGTCGGCGCGTCGGATTCCGGTTCGGCCGCTGTACGCGAAGGGCTCCGCTCCGGCAGTTGGGACCCTTCGGCAGCAGCAGGACGCGAGGAGCGAGCGGAGCGGTCCATCGGCCGAGAGGGGTGGTTGCGCACGTGGGGCATGCTCTGCCTGGACTGTTCCCCCTGTCTCAGGCTCCACGCGGCCTCCCAGCTGGGGACCGAGAGAGGCGCCGTGGCCGCCGAACCGGTGTCGGACGGCCGGACGTCGTGTTCGTCGCCTGCCTCGTCCTGCTCGCCCGGCGTGTCGCCATCGTCGACCGACGGGACCACGTCCGCCACCGGATCTGACGGGGGCGCGAACCCGGCTGGAGCAGGCCCGTCGTCGGCCTGCCGTTGTGAGGCGGATACCGAATCGATTGCAGGGAACTCAAGGTCGGCCTGAACCGCCGGCTGTACCTCGGCCATCGGTGCGTCCGTGTCCGTGCTCTGCTCTCCGTCGGCCCCGGGCTGGCGCCTCGTTCGCTGAGCAAGGCCCCGCCGCCGAGATTCGGCGAGATTGGCACGGCGGGCGCCCGGCGACGCAGGAGCGGCTGAAGGGAAGCTCTGTGGCTGTGCGACGGGCACGGTCGGCGCCCCGCCGGGAGGACGGTACTCCTCCATACGGGCCCGGACGAACGACGGCAGTACGTCCACACCCTGAAGCTTCGCGACCAACTCGGGGGTGCGGAACTCGTCGAGTCGGCGGTCCCACTCGGAGCGTGGCGGAGGCGGTGTCACCGGTTGAGGCTCGCCGACGTAGTCATCGGTGGCGCGGGTGAGCACAGGCGCTTCCTCCGGTGCGGCCACCGCGTCGGTGCTGGCACCGGTGCTCGGCCCGACCACCGGAACGCGACGGAGTGGAAGAGCGACGCCGAGGTTCCCCGGTTCGGCGTTCTCCGGCACCACGGAGTCGTGCGACGCGGGCCTGAGCGGTTCCGCGCCGGGCAAGTCCTCCGCGACTCGCGATGACGAGGGCGGGATGGGCGTGGCCGCGGGTCGGCTGACGAGGGAGTCCACACGGCCGCGCGGCGCGGCGGCTCGCCGCGGGGAAGCGGGCCGGTGGATGAGCGACCGCGTACCGGCCGTGGCGGTGCCTGCCCGCCCTGTCGCGACGACGGTCCACGGTGTGGCATGGATCGTCGTGCGCAGGACGGGCAGCCGCCGCCACGAGGCAGGTCCTCGCCTGGTGCCCACGGAAGATGTCGTCGCGAAGGCACGCCCTCTGCGGAACAGAGCGCGTACCGACCTCCACGGCCACCGCATGATCGCCTCCTCTTCGTGGGTCCACAGGGGGAATTCAGTCACCCGATCCGTCGGGATCGGAGATTTTCAGGTTGATCCGGCCGATCTCCTCGATCACCCTTTGGCGTGCTGGGTGCTCCAGGTCGAGAATCGAGTCGGCGGGCCAGTGCAGGTAGTAGGCGACGTAGACGACCTCCTCCCAGAGACGGTCGGCCGAATACGTCAGGATTCCCCCGAGGCCTCACCGGCGACATCGACAAGGAAGGAGTTGTCGCAGGACGGGCAGTTCACTTCTGCCTCGGTCCTGCCTTCCTGGTTGATGCGCCGGTACAGGTCCTGGAGGAACGCGAGATCCGACGCGAACAGGTTCTCGATCGTGTCGGTTCCCACGTTCGTGACGGAGCCCAGCCGGGTGACGGTCCGGCTCAGCAGGAGAACCGTGAGGTAGGCGGGGTTCTGCTGAACCTTCGGATCCACCTGCGGGGCGATCTCGTCGCGAGCTGTCGCCAGACGCATGAGACCTTCGCGATGGACGCGGCCTTCGGAATCGACATATCCGCGAGGGAGAACGAACGGGTATTCCGTCTTCATCTCCCTGCCCGTGACATGTGCGTCCGTCACGACGATCCACCGGGCAGCGGCGCCGACTGGATGGACTCACAGGTGAAGGTGACACTTTCGAGAACGACCTCGGACGCGCCGGCCTTGAGGTTGCCCACCTCGACCTTGCTCGGCCAGGCTCCTGTCAGCATGTACGCGGCGAGGACGGGCTTGCTGTCGCCCGGCGAGTTCGGGTGACCCAGGATCGACAGGGTCCCACTCATACGAGCGGCCGCGGCACCCGCGCGCGCCATCACATGCCATGCGAACAGCGCTCCCGAACCGTCGACGCCGCGCTTCAGCGTGACGGTGGGGGGCTTCGTCTTGCCGAACTGCTTGGTGAGCGTGGTGTTTCCGTCCCGGGCGTTGCTGGCGATGTACTCGACGGGCTCGATCTCGCTCGTGATTCCGGACAGCTCCGAGAAGTACGAGGGAGCGGTTCCGTCGAACGAGACCATGAACCCAGCGGCAACGAGTGCGACCGGGCCTCCGCTATTTGCTTCAGACATAGTTCTCAGCCTTTCCTGCTATTCGTCGAGGGAAGAACCCTGGGAGTACTGCGAGAGTCGGAAGATGACGAACTCGGCAGGCTTTACGGGCGCGATGCCGATGTCGATCGTCAGGATGCCGGCGTCACGGTTCTCCGGCGGGTTGTTCTCTTCGTTGCAGCGGACGAAGAATGCCTCCGACGGGCTGCGCCCGAACAGCGCGCCGCTCCGCCAGACTCGCGTCAGGAATACGGTGACGGTGCGCCGGACGCCTTCCCAGAGGTAGGGGTCGTTCGGCTCGAACACCACCCAGTTGGTGCCGTCGAGGAGGGACTTCTCCACGTAGTTGAAGAGCCTCCTGACGTTGAGATAACGCCATTCCGGGTCGCTCGAGAGAGTGCGCGCTCCCCAGATGCGTACGCCCTGGCCAGGGAACGCACGAAGGCAGTTGACGCCGATCGGGTTGAGAATGGCCTGCTCACCCTTGGTGATGGCCAGCGCCGGGGAGAGTACGCCCCTCATGATCTCGTTGGCCGGTGCCTTGTGGACGCCCCGTGTGTCGTCGTTGCGGGACCATACGCCGGCGACGTGGCCGCTCGGGGGGATGAACTCCGCCTTCTTGTCCAGCGGGTTCATGACCTTGACCCACGGCCAGTACAGGCCCGCGTACTTCGAGTCGAAGTTGGAGTACTCCTGACGCCACTCGCGGACCTGCTGCGCGTTGAGGTCGGGCAGCGGGTCCAGGATCGCGACCCGGTCGCCCATCAGCTCGCAGTGCGCGATCAGCTCCAGCTGGACCGCCTTGACGCCTTCCGCGTCGATGACACCCTGCTGATACGCCGCCATGAGGTCCGGCACGGAGACCATGGTGATGTCGTCGATCGCCTCCAGGCCGGAGAGACCGGTGCGTGCGGCGGTGTCGCCCACGTACAGACCGGGAGAGATCTCCGGCTGAGCCTCCGCAGGCACGTTCGCGGGACGGACCGGGGCCAGAGCTGCCTTTGCCCCCTTGGCCGGGCGGGCGAGAGCAGCACCCTTGATCTCTTCGAGCGTGATCAGGGGGGACTGCTTGACCGCCGTGAGAACGTTGGCGGGACCCTTCTTGGTGGAGACGTTGTCGTACACCTCCTCCACCTTGCCGTCGCGGCGTACGACCAGCTTGAAGAGGTCGTCGCCGCTGTCGGTGGCGTCCTCCACCTCGACGCTGACGGGTCCGCCGTTGGCGGAAGCTCCCTCGGCCCGCAGTCCCACCGTCAGCGAGGGACGCGCACCCCCGACGCCGGCCAGTTCGGCGCGAGGCGGGGGGGAAGCCTCCAGCTCCGCCGGCGGCTTCTGAGGAGTCACCCCGGCTCCCAGGCTCACGATGTACGCGTTGCCGCCACCGTTGAGGAAGTAGCCGTATACGGCCTGGGGCAGGTAGGCACCCGGAACGAAGTCACCGAAGACGTTCGTGAACTGGGTCCAACTGGTCACCAGCACGGGTTCGTTGAAGGGGCCCTTCTGAGTGAATCCCACAAAGGCCGCCGTAGCGGTACCGACACCCTCGATCGGCTTGATTCCCGAGGATGTCTCTTCTACGTAGACACCTGGGGTCAGGTAATTGGGCACGCGTGCCTCGCTTTCGTGTGCGATGCAGCCGATTCTTACCGTTGGAACGCCAGCGGTGGAGCGACGGTCAGACATCCATTCAGTCACGTCCGACTGCACGAAAGGGAAGGGGAGACAGCGCCACGTCATGCCCTTTCGCCGGATGTTTCGTGGACATCCACAGCGACGATGGTCCGATGATGGATGCAGTCACGCTGTCCCTGGAGTCCTGGCTGCGCCGTGTTGTGCCGACGGCAGCCCTCTGCTTCGACTCCCCCGCGAACGAATTTCCCCAGCAGGCGTCGGGGAGCGCGATCCGCGCCTTCCTCTACGACGTGCGCGAGGAGGAACATGGACGGAGCGGCAGCATGTACCTCCGCGATTCAGCCAACAAGGTCGTGGCACGGCTGCAGCCCGTGCGGATCCTTCAGTACTCCTACCAATTGACCTCGTGGGCCCCTGGCTGGCAGGAGTGCTACCGCGTTCTCGGCGAGGTGATGCGCGGGGCCGCGACCTACTCCGCGATACCCGATGAGTGCCTGCACGCGTCGCTCACCGAGTTCCGCTCCGGAGCCGTCCGCCTCATCCTGGCGCCGCCGGACCCCGTGCCCTTCCCCTGGGCGGGTACGGCTCTGCCGCCCTCCCCCGTCCTGCACCTCCAGGTGATCGCTCCTCTGCAGGCGTCCGCGGACACCGATCTGGAGCAGTCACCTGAGAAGGTCGACATCGGTCTGGGTGCCACGGAGCCGGACAGGGAGCCACTCCAGCGCAGGGTGGTCCGGCCGCGAGGCCGGATCGAGGAATAGCGAACGGCCTCAGATCAGGCCTTCTCGGATGGCATAGGCCACGGCATGCGAGCGGTTGCGCAGGTGAAACCGATGAGTGACGTCGTGGAGGGTGTTCTTCACGGTCCGCTCGGAGTACGAGAGGTGGGCGGCGATCTCCCGAGTGTCCATGCCGTCCGCGACGAGCTTCAGCACTTCGCCCTCGCGCTCGGTGAGTCCGTTGAAGCGCAGGCCGCGCGGCGCGAGCACCTGCCGCTGCACCTGAGAGACCTGCTTGAGCAGCCGGCCGAGGAGATCCGGGGGGACCACCCCCGCGCCGCGGTTGACGGAGCCGATGACCTGCACCAGCCGGTCCGCCGTGGCCTCCCGCCGCCGCACGAGCCCCGCGACCCCGGACTCCACGGCGATCATGAGACCGACATCGTCCAGCTCGGAGACCACGACCACCGCGTCCTCGAGCCCCTTGCTCCGGACGGCGCGCAGGAGGCGGAGCGCCTCCTCGTCCATCTCGTCGGCGACGATCAGGGCAACGGTCTCGGGAGTGATCTGGTGTTCCTCGGTGATCCAGATCTCGCCCCGGGCCTTCAGCGCGGCGGCGATCCCCGCCTCGGAGATGGGATCCGATGCCTTGACGTGAACGAAGATGCGATCGACTGACATAGGGTGCCCCTGCTCTTTCCAAGGTCGCTGCCCCCGTACACCTGCCGATCGAGGGCCGTTCTCGGCTTTGCCCGAACAGCCTCCCTTTTCGAAGGGGGGCGAAACCATAGCCGGGGACGGGGACTTCATGCACCAAGTCGGTGTTACCCCGCCGTAGACCACCTCGGTCTGTGCAGAATTTAAGAAATACCAAGGAGTAACCATGCCCGAAGGGGAGGCCGGGCGGTCGCCCGACCGTCTGCCCTTACGGTCACGGGACGGAGCGGGGCATCGCGCCTGTGCGCGCACATACAGCGCGTGACCTCGCCGAATTCGACACACCGAATCCCAGCCCGCGTCCGTACGGCACGCATAGATCGCACCGACCCGCTTCCGGGACGTTACTCTGAGTGACACGCTATCGGTCCATGCTCATGATCGGCTCACGAACGCCATGCCCTCAGATGGTGGTCGTGTCTCCCTGGCGGGGCTCCCCCACCGCGTCGGTGCGCCCTCGCGGGCATCGCAGCCGTGTGCCGAGACGGAAGGCCCCCGCAGCCGCGGCTCCGACGAGGAGGAGGACGGCCAGTCCCCAGGCGCGGGCTTCCGCGCTGTCATTGAGCACGGTCAGGACGTGCGTGACGTCGTTCATGAACGCTCCTGCTTCTTCGAGGCGATGAGGCTGGTGATCGTGGTGATGATCAGAACTCCACAGATGACCGAGAGCGAGAACGGGATGGAGATCTCGGGGACGTGGACCCCGGACTCGTGCAGTGCGTGCAACACCAGCTTCACACCGATGAAGCCGAGGATCACCGACAGGCCGTAGCTGAGGTGGACCAGCTTCTTGAGCAGTCCGCCGATCAGGAAGTACAGCTGACGCAGGCCCATCAGGGCGAAGGCGTTGGCGGTGAAGACAATGTACGGGTCCTGCGTCAGGCCGAAGATCGCCGGGATCGAGTCGAGGGCGAAGAGGACGTCGGTGGTGCCGATGGCCAGCATGACGACCATCAGCGGGGTCAGCACCCGCTTGCCGTTGACCTTGATGAAGAGCTTCGTGCCGTGGTACTTGTCCGCGACGCCGAACCGCTTCTCGACCGACTTGAGGAGACGGTTCTCCTCCCACTCGTCCTCGTCGTCACCGGCACGCGCCTCCTGGATGAGCTTCCAGGCGGTGTAGATCAGGAACGCGCCGAAGATGTAGAAGACCCAGGAGAAGCTGGCGATGATCGTGGCGCCGGCGGCGATGAAGATCGCGCGCAGGACCAGGGCGATCAGCACACCGACGAGCAGCACGCGCTGCTGGAGGTGGGAGGGCACCGAGAACTTCGCCATGATCAGGACGAAGACGAAGAGGTTGTCGACGCTCAGCGACTTCTCGATGATGAACCCGGCGAAGAACTCCCCCGCCGCCTGGCCGTTGCCGAACATCGCCAGCTCCAGGCCGAAGAGGACGGCGAGCGCGATCCAGACGATGGTCCAGATTCCGGCTTCCTTGACCGACACGTCATGGGGCTTGCGCCCGATGAGGAAGTCGATCGCGATGAGGGCGGACAGACCGAGAACGGTCGCCACCCAGAGAGTCGTCGAAACATCCACTGCGTGCTCGTCTCCAGCTGTGATCGGCGCTGATGCCTGCGCTGATCGATGTCCTCACGCGAGCAGCGGCTCCTATCGTGCGGCCTGGGCCGTGCCGAGTGAGGGCCTGCTGGGAGGCCGAAAGTGCCATTCGTTCGCCACCCAGGTCTGCCCCGTCGCCCCGTCCGAGGAGGATTCGGCGGCCCCACGGTGGGACCTGTTCGAGGGTCCGCAGGAGCGGCACGGACCAAAGGGCAGCCGGACGGGCAGAAACTTTGTCCCACGAAGAGGTTCGGGTCGCCGTTTACCCGGCCGGGGCCGTGCAGGAGATTGGCAGGTAAAGCGCGAGGAGCGATGTGAACAGTGACTGACGACGAATTCGACACGTTCACCAGGGGCGTCTACGAGCAGGTGCTCTGGGTGGTCAGCATCACGCTGGAGGAGAGTTCGGACGCCTCCCCCGGCACTGTCACGAATCTGCTCTATCACGCGCTGAGGGAACCCCAGGTCCTGTGGACCGAAGGTGCTCAGGACTCCCTCGCGAGGAACTGGCATACGGTCGAGCTGTCCCTCGCACGGTACCTGGAGCTCGGCCACGATCTCGAGACGCGGTCGGCACGGGAAGCGATCTGGCAGGAGATCGAGGAAGCGTTCTGGCGCATCACCCCGGAACTCGCACACGGGCTCATCGCGACGGAAGCCTCCACGGAGCAAGCGACACAGGGCTTCTACGAGTCCCCCAGCCTCAGCGGGGCGGCCCACGACGACTACGCCTTCACCTCCGCCCCGCACCCCGCCCATGCCCGGCAGGGCGCCGCACCCGTCCGCGACCACGAGCCGGGAGCTGCTGAACGGCGCAGGACCCAGCGCGCCCAGCGGGCCCTCGAGAACGCGCGGAGGCTTCTGCAGCGCCTCGACTGGGGCGAGGTCGACGCGCAGAACGGTCACCTTCTGAAGTCCCTGAAGGTCGGGGGGCGTCTGGAAGTGCTCTGGGTCAAGAGCCTCGGCAGGATCGTCGTCGGCCGCCGCAACCCCGCCTTCGAGACGGTCGCCGCAGTACAGAAGATTGCCGGAGTCGGGGTCTGCGGCGGCTCCCTGCAGCTCACCAGGAAGCCTCCTCTCCTCGGCGGACTGGGCAGGGCCGACGTGACGGGCCTGCCCCCGGGGGAAATCGACACGGTGGCACGGCTGTTCCACGCCCACAAGATCGAGGTTTCACCGACGGTCTCGGAGCGCTGGGCTCGCTGAGCCCGTTCGGCCCACGGCCGGCGCACGCCGGGATCGGGCGATGTCCAGGTAGTCGACCGACCCGTCCCACGTGGTGAAGTAGGCGCCGACGATACCCACGGCCGCCAGCAGCCGCTGGCACCGTTCGCAAGGGCGTGCCATGACCGGCTCGCCTGCCGCGTTGACCCTGGCCACGTAGATGACCGTCCCGGCCGGGTTGCGCACCCGCCGCACCGCCGCCTCCTCCGCGTGGAAGGTGGCGTGGTGGAAGTCCACTCGGGGCGAATTGCGACGACTGTTCGAACGCGTCGCCAGAACCCGCGGTCCGGCGGCGATCACGGCCCCGACGCGGTGACGGCACGGGGAGTAGAGCGCCGTCCTCTTCGCGAGTTCGATGTGCGAGCCCACTTGTCTCCTTATGACGCCTGCGGACGGCCCGCCGCGTCGACGAGTCTGCGGAAGTGCTGGCGTGCGCTCGCCAGCGTGCGCGTCGTCGTCGCGTGATCGGTCGCGTGCGCCCTGAGTTCGGTGAACGCCCTCTCGTAGGCGTCGATGTCGTCCCACTCGTCGAGGTACGTACCGCCTCGCAGGTGCTGCTGGTACACCACCGCCTGGGAGCGAGGGGCGTCGAACGCGTCCTCCCAGGTGACGATCTCGAACGGGCCACACGTCGCGGTCGGTTGGACACCGGCGCCGAAGGGGAGGATCCGCAGTTCCACGTTGCCTGTGTACGCGAGCGCCATCAGGCGGTCGCACTGCTCCACCATGACCTCCCGGCCGCCGACCACACGGCGCAGCACGCCTTCGTCGAGGACGACGACCAGCCGGAAGGAGCGGCGGCTGAGCACTGTGAGGCGTCTACGGCGCGCGCTGTCGGCGTCGTCACACGGAGCGCAGGGACGCCCCGGGCCCGGATCGCCGCGAAGTGCCAGCGCGTACCGGCGCGTCTGCAGGAGTTCCGGGACGACTCCACCGGAGTAGAGACGGACGTGTCTGGCTGCGGCTTCGAACGAGAGAAGGGGCCTCTGGTGGGCCGGCAGCTCCGCCTGCGACCACCATCCGTCGTTCTGCCCCTCCACGAGCTCCGCCAGGCAGCGCTGGTCCGCCGGCGACGCCCCGCACACGGCGGCGAGCGCCAGGACGGTGTCTCTCGTGTAATTCCTGATGTCCTGCCACATCTCGTACCGATGAACGGTGGCCGGGGAGACCCCGATAGCCCTGGCCAGTTGGCTCTGGGTCAGGTGGGCGTCGTGACGCAGGCGGCGGAGCGTTCGCGCGATCACGAAGCGGGCCGCCGGGCCGGCGCAGGCCACGGTCGGCCCGGCGGGAACGGGGGAGAGGACAGGGACGTTCACAGCTGGGCCTTAGGGGCGATGTTGGGGTTGTACCGGAACATGTTCGTGGGGTCGTACTCCGCCTTGAGCGCCCGGAGCGTCTCGTACGCGGCGGTCGAGTAGGCCCCGCGCAGTCGTTCGCCGCTGTGCGGCCCGGCAACGAAGTTGGGAAGAACGCCCCGGGCGGACCAGGGAAGGAGAGCCTCGATCAATTCGTCTTGGCGGCTCTTGAGGCGCTCGACATCCGCGTCCAGCGTCACACGGGCGACGGTGAAGAGGTTGAAGGCGGCGTCCGGGTGGTGTCCGAGGGCGCTCGCGCACGGGGGTCTGCGGGCCAGTGCTCCTCCCATGTGGCGAAGTTCCAGTACGAACGGAGCCTCGGCGTCCGCGCCGGCCAGTCTCTCGATGGCGTCGATCGCCTCCGGCGCGAGTTCGCTGAGCAGCATGCTGCGGCTGACGGTCGCCATCGGCTCGGTGGGATCGGCGTGGATACGGCCCGAGAAGCGGTAGGGCATGGGTGCCGTCGTGTCGTGCAGCAGCGGCGCGGCGTCCCGCAACGGAGCGAGGAGGCCGCGGGCGTCCGACGCCGCTCCGGGGTAGGCCACGCGGAGGTGGACGACGAACCGGCCGCGAAGGGCCGCGGCCACCCAGGGGGACGACCGGCGGATCCGCCTCAGGCAGACGGAGGTGCTCATGGCGTCGGGAACGCCCGACGTCCACTGCGCGTAGGCGTTCAGGAAGGCCCGGGCGTGGCTGCCGTCGAAGAACAGGCCGCCGCCGAAGAAGTCGTCGACGGGGAAGAGGTCGATCTCGGCGGAGGTGACGGCGCCGAGATTCCCCCTGCTGCCGCGGAGCCCCCAGAAGAGGCCTGGGAGGTCGCGGCGGGAGGCCACCTGGGTCTGCCCGTCGGCGGTGACGACGCTGAAGCTGTGGACGTGGTCGCCGGCGCTTCCGAAGCTTCGGGACAGCAGCCCGAGCCCGCCGCCCAGGAGGTAGGAGATCGCTCCGACGTCGGGAGCGGAGCCGCTCAGAGGCACCAGTCCCCATGGTGCGGCCGCGTCGATGACGTCGCTCCAGCGCGCACCGGCGTCCACGTGCGCGGTCCTGGTACCGGCGTGGACGCGTACCCTCCTCAGGCGTGAGGTGTTGACGAGGATGCCGCCCTCGTCGGCGGGGACGCAGGCGCCGTGCCCCGTGGCCTGGATCGCCACGCCGAGGCCGTGCCGGCCCGCGTACCGGACTGCCGCCGCGAGGTCATGGGGATCTCCCGCGACGACGACGAGTGCGGGGCGGTGGACGACGCTCTCCTCGAATCCGCGCTTCACCATCGCGTAGCGGCGGCGGCCCGGAAGTACCACTGAGCCGACGACCTCGCTCCTGAGCTGCTTGAGCGAGGCCGGTGTCAGGGCGGAGCGTACGTTCCCGACGGGCGGGCTGCTGCTGATGTCCACGGACACTGATGACCTCCGGCAGAGAAGATGTGGTCCCGGAGCTGTCGTGACCGTTTTCTCAGGCTTCGCTCTCGATTTTTCGCGAGGAGCCGACGCGCGGAGCTGCCGATGGGGCAGCCGAAAGTGCCAGGTCACCGGCGCCCGCTGTGCCCGGAAGGGCAATGCGGGCGCATGCGTCTCGCTTGTCCTCCGCCTTGACTGCTGTCCGGCCGGGGACACGCCACCGGCCGCCGCTCCGTCGTTCAACTCGCTCCCGACGACGACTCTGACGTCGAACCCACGCCCGGCGAGGTCGAGGACGAACTCGGCGAGGGAGAGGGCGACGGCGGATCCGTGTCCGACGGCGAGGGCCTGGGACTCGGCGTCGGCTTTGGAGTGGGACTCGGCTTCGGCTTCGGAGTGGGACTCGGCTTCGGCTTCGGAGAAGGGCTTGGTGACGGGGTCGGGCTGGGGCTCGGGTCCGGCGAAGGATCCGTCTGTGACACCGTGGCTCCCGAGAACCGCGCGATCCAGCCCGTCACCGTGTCGGCGTACTCCGACGACCTGTTGTAGCTCAGGATGGCCGCGCGCAGCTGCTTCGGGTCCGACAGGTCCCGTCCGTTCGCGCACAGATAGCGTCCGGCTGCCAGCGCGGCGTCGTAGATGTTGTGCGGGCTCGCGACCCCGTCCTGGTTCCCGTCCGTTCCCCAAACGGCCCACGTGGTGGGGATGAACTGCATCGGCCCCACCGCGCGGTCCCAGCGGGTGTCCCCGTCCAGCCGGCCGTCGTCGGTGTCGGAGATGGAGGCGAACCCGGCTCCGTTGAGCGCCGGCCCGAGGATCGGGGTGAGCGTCGTCCCGGAGGCGTCGACAGCGCCACCACGGGCCTGGTTGGACTCCACCTGTCCGATGCCGGCGAGTATCGCCCAGGTCAGGTGGCAGCGTGGTTGTGTCGTCGCGAGCCGTCCCTGGGCATTGAGGTACGCCTGGTGTACGACGGCCGGCAGACTGACATGCCCGCCCTTGGTCGAGACGGTGCGGGATCCCCCTGAAGCGGCGGGTGGCGCGACGTTGGGCGCGATCGCGGAACCGCTCGGTTTCGTGAACGGCCGGGACACCGCCTGCGAGCCCGGATCGAGTTGTTCCTCGGCGGCTCCCGCCGGCTGGGGGTCGGACTGCACTCCGAGGGTTACGGCGACCACCGTGGCGGCGATCGCCACCGCGGCGAATCCCTGCGTGGCGCGCTGGAGGGCTGCCATGTCCTTTGGACCCCTGATTCCTTGAGTCGGCGGGCCCATAGCCGTCCGGGGCGGGGCCCGGCTCACGGATGACGACCCGTACCCGAGTCATCCTGGCAAGGCAGCCGTCGCCGGTCAGGCACGTAGGGGAGGTTGAGGGGGCAAAGGAAGTGCCCGAGGGGTCATCTCGGGAGATCCACCGACACTTCCAGCCCGTCGGGACTGAGCGGCACGGCTCTCAGCGTGCCGTTGTGGGCGCGGACGATGGACTGCACGATGGCAAGTCCGAGACCGTGCCCGGACGCGCGGCCGGAAGAGCACGCCGCACGGGTGTCCAGTCGGTGGAAGGGCTCGAATGCCTGGTCCACGGCGTCCTGGTCGAGCTTCGGGCCGGTGTTGCGCACGGTGAGCCGCGCTCCGCCCGCCGGGGAGCGGGTGGTGGTCACCGTCACGGACCCGTTGCGGTGGTTGTGGCGCACG
Organism: Streptomyces sp. NPDC047981; assembly: GCF_040653315.1. Classification (NCBI taxonomy): domain Bacteria; kingdom Bacillati; phylum Actinomycetota; class Actinomycetes; order Kitasatosporales; family Streptomycetaceae; genus Streptomyces; species Streptomyces sp. NPDC047981. Next base: position 31,108 of record NZ_JBEZNQ010000051.1, read on the forward strand.
GCGTTGTCGACAAGATTGTGGACCAGCTGTCGCAGCAGGGTGCGGTCGCCGGTGGTGCGCGCCGGGCTGCTCGGTCCGGCAAGCTCCACCCCGGCCTGATGTGCCTGGGGTTGGGCCTGCACGCAGACCGCACGCGCCAACTCCTCCAGATCGACGGGCTCCCTGGAAATCGCTCCGTGGTCGGCGCGGGCGAGGGTGAGCAGGGCCTCGGTGATCTCGGTGGAGCGTCTGTTGAGGACGAGTAGTTGCGGTCCGGCCGCCCGCAGGTCTTCGTGCTCCGGTGAGGCGAGCGCCACCTGGAGGATGGTCCGCATGCTCGCCAGAGGAGTGCGCAGTTCGTGCGAGGCGTTCGCCGCGAACCGGCGCTGCGCCTGGAATGCCTGTTCGAGGCGGCGGAGCATCGCGTTGAAGGTGTCCGCCAGTTCCCTGATCTCGTCCTTCGGCCCGGAGAGATCGATGCGCTCGTGCAAGGTGGAGTCGGCGATTCCTCTGGCGGTCGCTGTGATCTGCTGCAACGGCGCCAGCATGCGGCCGGCCACGAGCCAGCCGACGACAACGGAGATCAGCAGCAGCAACAGGAAGACGACGGCGCTGAACACGAGGAGCGCCTGCAGGAAGTCCGCCTTGGTGGAGACCTCCAGGGAGAGCAGGCCCGGTGCGGCCTGGGCCGTGTCTGAAGCGGTGAAGTCCGGGAGCGGGCCGGGGCCTGTGGCGACGGCCTCCGGGAGCATGCCCGGGTCCTTGGCGGGATCGGTCCCCGACGGGCTCGGCCCAGGACCTGTGGCGGTCGGGGTCAACGACGGACTCGCGCTCAGGCGGGGGTCCGGCATCGCCGAGTCCGCAGCGGCCCCCGGCAGGTCCGGGCGCGCCCCGCCCGTCTCGGGCCCCAGGGTAGGCACGGCTGCCTGGGTCAGGGCCTCGGAGTAGCTCGGGCCGAACCGCATGAAGAGGTAGAGCAGTCCGGCCATGGCGGCGGCCGAGGTCGCGAACAGGACCCCGTACGTCAGGGTGAGCCTCGCACGGATGGTCAGCCGGGTACGGGGCGCGGCGGCTCTCACGGAGAGGTCCCGAGGCAGTAGCCGGCACCGGTCCTGGTCTGCAGGAGGGACGGCTCGCCGAGCTTGCGACGGAGGGTGGACACCGTGACGCGCACGGCCTGGGTGAACGGGTCGGCGTGCTGGTCCCAGGCCTTCTCCAGCAGGGTCTCGGCGCTGACCACCCCGCCCTGCGCCGTCATGAGAATGTGGAGTACGGCGAACTCCTTGCGGGTCAGCCGCAGATAGCGTCCGTCGCGGTACGCCTCACGGCGGAAGGGGTCCAGCCGTATCCCGCACCATTCCAGTACGGGTGGGGGCAGCGTGCCGGACCTGCGGTGCAGGGCGTGCAGCCGGGCGACGAGCTCGGGGAAGTCGAACGGTTTGGGCAGGTAGTCGTCGGCGCCGATTCGCAGCCCGTGGACACGGTCGTCCAGGGAGGACGCCGCGGTCAGCATGAGGACGCGCACGGAGCCGTGCCGTTCGACGATGTGGCGGCACACCTCGTCACCGTGGACGCGGGGCAGGTCGCGGTCCAGGACCACGACATCGTAGTCGTGGGTGGCGATCTGCTCCAGAGCAGCCTCTCCGTCGGGGGCGTGATCGGCGGCGATCGCCTCCCGCCTCAGGCCGTTGACCAGGGCCTGCGCCATGAACGGTTCGTCTTCGACAATCAGCACGCGCAAGGTGTTCTCCTCCTGTGCCTCGACGCGGAGCGGGTCGGGGACCGGCCACAGGTCACACGTCCGTCGTCCGCCCCGCGAGAGCGGACGACGGACATCCGCTACGGAGCTGCGAGGGCGACCGTCGGCGGGGTGCCTGCGGCACGCAGAGCCGGGTACAGCCCGGCGACCGCGCCGATCACGGCGGTGGCGGCGACGCCTCCGGCCAGAGCGGTCAGGGGGATGGCGGTGGGCCAGCCCTGGCTGAGAGCATAGCCCGTGGTCACGGCCGCGCCGAGGATCGCTCCACCGAGGCCTCCGAGGCAGGACAGGAGCAGTGCCTCCACAAGGAACTGCCGGGAGATGTGCCGCCGTGTCGCGCCGAGCGCGCGCCGCAGTCCTATCTCACCGCGTCGTTCCATGACCGCTATGACCATGGTGTTGGCCACGCCGATCCCACCGACCAGCAGGGCCACGGCCCCGAGCCCGACGAGCAGCCCGGTGAACGATGCCTCCGCCGCCTGCCGCGCCTTCAACGCGTCGGAGGGCCGGCTGACGGCGACCAGCTGCGGGTCCTCCGCATTGGCCGCGCGCGCCAGTTTTCTCCGCACGCTCTCCACGAGCTCGTCCGAGGAACGCTCGTACACCTTTGTGGGGCGACCGTCGTAGCCGAGGTACCGCTCGGCCGCCGCGTTGTTGACGAGTACCGCGGTGTCGAGTTCGGGAGCGAGCGGCACGGGATCGAGGACGCCGAGCACTGTGAAGTACCGGTCGCCGATCCAGATGCGTTCACCGGCGTTCGTGACGCCCAGGCGGGAGGCGGCCCGCTGGCCGAGGACCGACGTCGGATAGAGGTCGGGGGCCCGGTCCAGCCAGCCTCCCCAGCGGAGGTCCGCCTCCAAGGCGTCGAGCAGCTGGGTGTCGGTGGCGAGCACGCTCAGGGCATTCGACTCGGCGGGGTCGACGCGGGCGTTGCGGTACGCGTTCACGTCCTCGAGCGCCCCGGTGCCGCTGACGGTGTCCACGCCGTCGGCCCGGGCGATGGTCGACACCACGGTCACAGGCAGGGGCGCGCGCTCCCCCGTCTGCGGGTCCTTCCCCGGCTCGATGGTCAGCAGGTTGGTGCCCAGCTTGTCGAGTTCGGCGTCGAGGTTCGCCTGGCTCGACGCCGAGATGCCGATGACGGCGATCATCGCGGCGATCCCGATGGCGATGCCGGCGGCGGAGAGCACCGCGCGCAGAGGGCGGGTACGCAGGCCGTTGAGGCCGAGGCGGAGGAGGTCTCCTCCGCGCAGGCGCGAGGCCCCGGGGGTGTCGGGGGTGTCGGGATTCATGCGGGCTCCTGGGCGGGTCGTGGCCCGGTCGCCGTGGTGTCGGATGTCCGCGTCGCAGGTCCGGTGTCACGGTGGGTCCGGGCGGGCACGTGGGCGTGGGATCCGTCCCTGACGTCTTCCACGAGCCGTCCGTCCCGCATGACCAGTCGGCGCGGCAGGCTTTCGGCCAGCTGTGTGTCGTGGGTGATGACGACGACGGCCGTGCCGGAGGCGTGCAGGTCGCGGAGCAGGTCCACCACCATGGCGCCGGAGCGGGTGTCCAGGGCACCGGTGGGCTCGTCAGCCAGCAGGAGGGCCGGTTTGCCCACCACGGCGCGGGCGATGGCGACCCGCTGCCGCTCGCCGCCGGACAGCTCGTGCGGTCGGTGGTCCAGCCGGTGGCCGAGGCCGACGCGGTGCAGGGCCTCGGCGGCACGCTTCCGCCGTCGCAGCCGCGACAGTCCGGTGTACAGCAGGCCGTCGGCGACGTTGTCCAGGGCGCGGGTGCCGCCGGAGAGATGGAACTGCTGGAAGACGAAGCCGATCCGGTGCGCGCGCAGCGCGGACAGCCTGCGGTCGTCGAGCTTGTCCACTCGCTGTCCGTCGACCACGACCCGGCCCGACGTGGCACGGTCCAGGGTGCCTATGAGGTGGAGCAGGGTCGATTTGCCGGAACCGGAGGGGCCGACGACGGCGACCAGTTCCCCGGCCGAGACACTCGTGGTGACGCCTGTGAGCGCGTGGACGCGGTGCGGTCCTTTGCCGTAGGAGCGGCTGACGTCGGTCAGCTCCACGACGGGAGCGGTACTGCAGACCGGTTCCCGCCCGGCCTGCTCGAGGGGATCGGTCACAGCGTGGGCACCCCCACACGCGCCCCTTCCTCGATGCCGGCGCCGCTGACCTCCACGTGTCCGTCCGCGAACGCGCCCGTCTTCACCTCGACGGTCTTGACAGCGCCGTCGTTCACGAGCTGCACCGCGTAGCCGCCCCCGTCGGCCGGCAGGAGCGCGATGACCGGGACGGAGAGGACGTCCTCGGCCTCGATCCGCCGCAGCACCACGACGATGTCCGTGCTCTGCGTGTTGTCGAACAGTCGCGTGGATTCCATCCGGATCGCGATCGGGACGACCTTCTTGCCGTCGGCGTTCATCTTCTCGGTCCCGACGGAGGAGATGGTGCCCTTGACCCGCTTGCCGTTGAGGAGTTCGACCTCGGCCTTCGCTCCTTGCACCGCCAGATCCTGCTCCTTCGCCGGAACGTCGGCGGACACGCTGTGATCGAACCCGGTGACCCGGAGAACGTTCTGCGCGGGCGCGATCGGATCGCCGACCCGCACCGCCGCGCTCGCGACACGCAGCCCGCCGGTGGCATAGACGACACGGCCGAGTTCGATCGTGCCGGTCGTCTCAAGCCCGTTGTTCTTCTGCCAGCGTTTCACCGCGGCCTCGGTCTTCTCACTGAACTCCTCGTCCACGGTGAAGCCGGTGTAGCCGAGTTCCGCGAGGTTCTGCTCCAGCATGCGGACGTCGTCGCCGTCCGCCATCCCCTTCTTGAACTCCCTCCAGGCGGGCAGCGAGCCCCGCAGCAGGAAGACGGGCCTGTTGTCGACGGCGTAGAGGCGTTCGCCCGGGTTCACCGCCGCGTTGGCCTTCGGGGTCCAGGTGACGATGCCGGTCAGATGGTTCTTGATGTCGCGTCCGCCGGAGAGCTGTACCGCCCCTGCCGCGTGCACCTCGGACACCAGATCGCCCCGGACGATGTCCCGTGTCTCGGCCGGCAGCCGGTCCCCCGCGGTCGTGGGGGCAGGTGGAGACTGCCGCATGTAGGCCATCCCGGTGGCCGCTGTGGCGGCCACCGCGCCGAGCGCGATGACGACGAACGCGGCGCGTCGCCGACCGCCGTAGCGCCTGCGCCGGGGGTGGGCGGCAGCGTCCGGCACGGACAGTGACGGAAGCTGGTCCGTACTCTGCCCGTCCTGTTCCGTCACTTCTCCCCCATCACCTTGTCGAGGTACTCCCGCAGCGCGTCACCGGTCTCCTTGCAGGCCGCGATCGCCCGGTCGAGCACCGGGTCCTCGCCCGGCATCTTCGGCATCTGCGCCGTCTCCGTGGTCTCAGGAACCACGTAGCCGTTCTCCCGCAGGCACTGCTGCTCCCTGAGCGCGAGCTCCTGGTACTTCTCATCGCTTGCCAGACCTCCGCTCCCGGCCTGCTGCTGCTGCGCGCCCGGCGCCTTCCCGCACTCCTTCTCGGCCTTGTCCAGGACGGACTCCGAGACCTGCTCGGGCAGTCTCGGCGCCTCCCCCGGCTTGGGGTCCGCGACGTCGACGCCGTTCTTCCGCATGCACGCGGCGTAGATCACACCGTCGTCCTCGACCGCCGTTCCGGTGTCCGTCTGGGTGCCGCTGCCCGTCGTCTCGGTCGGTCCGTCGGCCTGAGGGGTGTCCTGCGTGGTGGTGGGCTCCGCGTTTCCCGCGCAGGCCACGGCTCCCGTACCCAGCAGCAGGGCTGCCGCCGCGGCGACGAGACCGCGGCGCCAGCGGTGGACCGACGATTCCATAAGTGCCTCCAGGACTGGGCTCCGGCATGGAGCCGGAGCGTCGCGTGGTGTGACCGGTGCCGGCCCCGGGGGGAATCGGTTCGCCCGGCAACCGGTCACGGGTGTCATTGCACCCGACCGCGCGTTGCGCGCCCGTGAGGGAATTTCCTTACCTTTACGCAAGGTGGGCGGTGCCGGTCCGGAACACCGCACCGTGGTCTAGCGAGGGTCGCCCGCGGGGGCGGTGAGGTCCCTGTCCCGCTGCACCTGGTCACGCAGCTCCCGGCGGTTGGCCAGCCCGAGCTTGTCGTAGATGTGGCCCAGGTGATACTCGACGGTCTTGGAGCTGACGAAGAGTTCGTGCGCGATCTCCTTGTTCGTCAGACCCCGGCCGATGAGGAGCGCGACGTCACGCTCCCTGCCGGTGAGCTCCGCGGACCTCCTGGCTTTCGTGCGCGGGGTGCCGTGCGACGAGGTGGGCACGTCCTGGGCGCACCGTTGGAGGAAGGGCTGGGCGCGCATGCGCTGGAGGCGCTCGCGCGCCTGACCGAACCACGTTCCGGCGTCCGCGGAGAACGCCGACGCGGCCAGCACCCGGCCGTAGGAATGTTCCAGCATCGCCCGATGCAGGGAGACGGCTTCTCCGGGCTCAACCTGACCGAGCCCTCGCTCGTACGTCGCGCGCGCTCGGACGACGTCGCCGACGCTCTCGGCGTGCCAACCGGACAGCCACGCCGCGGCGGTCCGCAGACACGTGACCTCCTGTGCCGTGGTCTGGAGCCGCGTGACAGCGGCCTCGGCCTCATCGCGGCGTCCCAGGCCGATGAGCGACTCGGCGTGGAGTGGGAGCCAGAACACCTGGTCGAGCTGTGGCCAGCCGCCCTCGGCCCGCGTGAGCGGCTCCACGGCTTCGAGCATCGCGCCGTGGTCGCCCCGGGCCTGCGCGAGGATCGCCCGGCTCATCGCCGCCCATGTGGAGGCCTGCTCCCCTCCGACGAAGCGAGCCCAGCTCTCCGTGGTACGCAGACCCTCCTCCGCCGCACCCCACTCTCCTCGCCCTGCGGCGAGCCACGTGGCGACGGCGTGCTCGAGGGGCTGGGCCGCGGCCCAGCCCTCTCCGTTCGATGTGATCTCCAGTGCGTGCTCGACGTTGAGGGGAACACGGTCCCAGTCTCCGAGGAGGTACTGCACGGCCGCCGTGCCCAGGTACGCCCAGTCGGGGAAAGCGGACGCCCCGTGGGACCGGCCGAGGGCCAACGCCGTCGCACAGTCCTGGATGCCTGGCTCCAGCGTCCCCGACTGGATCCGGAACCAGCCCTGCATCGTCAGCAGGAATGCCTGGGCGGGCTCGCCCTTGGCCGCCGCGGGAACGACCAGCTGCGTGATCGGGGCCAGTTCCCGCAGCGCCGCCCGGGGTCCCTCCGCGAGTCCGAGACCGGTACTCAGGTTGGCACGGGCCCATGGTGAGTCGGGCACCATCGCCAGGACCTGCTTCGCGGCCTCCGCCCCCTCGCCCTGGCGCCCCAGGAAGTTCAGGACGCTGCTGATCCAGATGCGCGCCATGACCCCGGTCCAGCCGTCCTGTTCCTGGTCGCTCCGCGTCAGTGCGTCGGCGAAGTGGGTCTCCGCCGCCGGGAACGTGCCTCGGGACATCGCGTCGGCCCCCAGGACCAGGCTGCGCAGGGCGCACGGGGCCGTCGCCTGGACGCGGGGCAGCAGGGAGGCGACGCGCGTGTTCCGGTTGAAGGTCGCCAAGCGCGCTGCGGCGGTGAGGAGATGGCGCTCGCGCTCCGGTCGCTCTGCTGCGAGGTCGGAAGCCCACAGGAGCAGCGTCGCCGAGCGTTCCGCCTCACCGGCGGCGAACTCCTCGTCCGCCGCCTCGACCAGCTCACCCGCCAGTTGGACATCGGTGGGTTCGGCGGCGGCCACGCGGTGGGCCCAGGCCGCGCGCCGGTCCACCAGGAGCGCCGCCTTCGCGTGCAGACGCCGCAGGCGCTCCGGGGGGACGGCTTCGGTGATGGCCTGCTGCTGCAGTGAGTGGGCGACCTCCACCGGCCGTGAGGGCTTGCTCGGGTGCCAGCGCACCAGTCCGGTGGCCAGGCCGGCTTCGAGGGCGGGGTGCGGGGCTTCCACCCCCGCCACTTGGCCGACGAGAGCCAGCGGGGTCGGCGTTCCCAGGACGGCGGCGGCTTCGACCAGGGCTCGGGATGCCTCCGGCATCCCGAGCAGTTCAGAGCGGATGGCAGTGGCCAGCGATGACGGCACGGGCAGCTCAGCCGACGGGTCCTCAGCCAGGCCCGCGTCGGCCAGTTCCGCCAGAACGGTGTTCATGTACAGGGGATTGCCCCCGGTGTGCCGCTGAAGATGTTCGGCAACGGACAACCGGACCCGCCCTCCGGTGGCCCGGTCGAGCAGCTCGGCCGCCTCCTGCGTCGACAGCCCCCCCAGGGGCAGTCGGAGGTTCATCCTCGAACTGTCGAGCAGCCGGCGCAGTATCTCGTCCAGCTCCGGATTGGTCCCAGGTCCCGCGGTGCGCGCCGTGCACACCGTGAGCAGGGCATCGGCATCGAGCCTTCGCTGGACGAAACCCCAGGACTGCAACGAAGCCGTGTCCGCCCAGTGCAGATCCTCGATCAGAACCCCGACGGGGTGCTCGCCCTGCAGGGTCCCCATGAGTGCGAGCAGCTGCATGCCTACCTCGAAGGGCGGGGCTGTCGTGGGGACCGGGCCCTTGAGGAGGGGAAAGTCCTCCAGTAGTTCCGCCGGGAGCGGGGCGATGAGCTGCTGGATCATGCCGAAGGCGAAGTCCTTCTCGAAGAGATCGCAGCGTGCCCGCAGTACGACGAAATCGTCAAGAGCCCCGGTCGCACGCCAGCGCCGCAGCAACTCGGTCTTGCCTACGCCCGCCTCCCCCTGGATCAGCACCACCCAAGGACGTTGTGCCGTGACGACATCCGCGGCACATTCACGCAGCTTCGCGAGTTCGGCCTCTCTGCCGACAAACAGACCCTCATCACCCATAGCAACCATCCTGAGAGGCTGTCCCGGTTCTCTGTCCCACGCTAGTCCCGGACCGAGGCTCATCCCAGGCATTCAGGACACGGAGCAGAACCTCCCGCCGACATTTCGGCACACCGGCACCGTGGGTAATGTAGCCGAAACCCAGCGTCATCCATGTCCGGCATGCTGATGCGATTCGGTGCTCTCGGCCCCCGCCCTGTCGCGACCAGCGAGCGGGGGTGCTCCAAAGGGGATCAGCTCTGCCTCTTCGACCGCCCGAGTGGGAGCGAAAGATCAAGAAATCGCACCCTATTCTCGGTCCGCTGAACCGGCAAGGGCCTCGAATTCCGCCCCACCGGGCTCCCTCGCGAGCCTGGCGATTTCGATGGACAGCGTCATGTACGAAAGGGTGGGCCGTGTTGCTGAATGACCGCTTGACAGACCTGGAACAACGCGTGTCCCAACTTTCACTTGAGGTTCTGAAGCTGGAAGCAGCCCTGAATCGCCTGCTGAGTCAGCTGGCACTTCCCGAGTCGGCTGACACCGGCGACCGGTGCTCCTGAGAGGGATCGCCCCGGTCCTCACGACGGACCGGGGCGGGGAATCACGCCGTGAGCCTTTTCCATCACCGCTCTGAGCTGGCCAGATGCAGGGCGAGGACGGCTTGGACGAGAGCGGTGATGCGGGTGGTCGAGCACCGGATCTTGCGGAGAAGTCTCCAGGCTTTGATGTGGCCATGGCCTGCTCGACGAGTGCGCGTCTCTTCGCGTGCGAGCGGTTGACGGCCTTCTGGCCGGTGGAAAGGGTTTCCCAGCGGCCCCAGGAGGGGCGCGGACCGTTCCACTGCACCCCGATAGGCCTTGTCCGCCCAGCAGGTGACGCCGACCTCGGCAAGGGCGTCGACGACGCCGTGTTCGCGGGCGCGCGGACATCGTGGACGGCGCCGGGCAGGGCCGCTGAGGCCCACAGCAGCCGGCCGAAGGGGTCGGTGAGGACCTGCACGTTCACCCCGTGCTTTTTGCGTTTCCCGGAGCAGAAGGGCCGGCCCGCGGCGATACGGTCGATCGGCAGGAGCGTGCCGTCCAAGAACACGAACGTTTTCGTCGATGCCGTTCGCACGGCGTCTGCCAGGGCAGGAGCGAAGTCAGCCAAGAGGCCGACGGCTTCGGCGACGTACCGGTAGGCGGTCGTGGTTCCGATGCCGAATCCGGCTGCGAGCCGGGCATATGTGTGCCCCACCCGCAAATTGGGCCAGCGCGAGCAGGGCCTGACGGCCGATGCTCAGACGCCGCCAGCGGGAGCCGATCGCGCGACGGTGCCGCCGCAGACGGCTGGACAGGAAACGCAGGGCAGAACTGGACACGTCGACACCCGACGGATAGACAAGCATGCGAAGACCCTGGTGAAGACGGTTCTCTTGGTCGAAAAACCATCTACCAGGGCTTCACCACGTTGTCAGCCCAACCGGCAAGCTCCTGCGGCAGGTTGGAAAGAGCTCGGCGAAGCCCTTAGACCTCGTTTCACTTGGTGCCGGTGGTTGATGAGGCTGGTGGCGATGGCCGTGATGGCGAGGAAGTGCTCGGGCTTGTGCTCGTAGCGGCGGTGGAGCCGGCGACAGCCGGCCAGCCAGGACATGGTCTGTTCGACGACCCGTCGGTGACGTCCCAGCCGCTGTGATGTCTCGATCCCCCGACGGGCAGTCCGAGGCGTGATGCCCCGGCCGCGGAGCCATCGCCGCGGTTGGGGGTAGTCGTAGCCTTTGTCCCCGTGGAGCTTGTCGGGCCGTCGGCGGCGGGGGCCTCGACGGCTGCGGATCGGCGGTATCGACGCGACGAGCGGCTGCAGAGCGAGACTGTCGTGGGTGTCCGCCGCAGAGATGGCGACCGCGACCGGCAGACCGGACCGGTCGGTGACGAGGTGGATTTTCGATCCCATCTTGCCGCGATCGGTCGGATTCGGTCCGGTCAGAAGCCCCCTTTGAGGGCCCGGACACTCACCGAGTCGATAGCGAAACGCGACCAGTCCAGCTCTCCCTGGGCGCCGAGTTCATCCAGGACGACCCGGTGCAGACGGGCCCAGACCCTGTCCTTGCTCCAGCGGGCGAACCTCCGGTAGACCGTCGGCCAGGCCGGCCCGAACAACGGCGGCACCTGCCGCCACGTGCAGCCCGACGTCGCCCCGAACACGATCGCGGCCAGACACTCACGATCCCCGGCCCGCCGGCGGCCGCCTCCTTGCGGGCGTATCACCACCGTCTCGGGCACCACCCTGCGGAACAACTCCCACAACTCATCCGGCACCAGCCGCTCGGCAAGACTCGTCATGCCCAGCACAACGAGCCAAACCACCAAAGGAAACGACGTCTAGCGCAGCGCGGTGAACTGAGCCTCGATGCGGTTGAGCCAGGAACTGTTGGTAACAGGGCAGGCCCCTGGTCGGTTGCGTGGTGATCTCACTGAGCCTCTTTCATCCTCGGGTTCCGAGAGTGAAGATCAAGAGCATCGCTGCAGGTCAGCAGCTCGCGGGATCGTGCGGAGTCCAGGATGAAAGAGGTTCAGTCGCCACCAGGACCCGTGGTGAGTGCTACCTGTGTGGCTGTGAGGGACTTACCACGAGCCCCAGCACCCGGTTGCGGCCGGAGACGGATAGGTCCCGTGCCAGCCCGCGCCGATTATGACGCGTACGGGAGAAAGGCCCGGTGCCCAGACGCACTCTGGAACGCAGTACCACCGGGCCGCCCCCACCTTCTTCCCCGCCCCGTAGGGCACGGCCGTCTGGAACGATGCCCAGTGAGCTTCTTCAGAACGGCCACGATCGGGTGACGGCCTGATCCACGGAGGCCGAGCGCGACCGCAGATCAGAGACGGATCAACTCCACAGAGCCGTTCACCCTCTGGAGTGGCCGCTGAAGAGGTTCAGTAACCGGGAGGACAGGAAGTGCCGGGCAATCGCTCTGGCTGCCGCCCGGCTCGGCCTGCACGCCCCGGCCGAGCCAGACCCCGGCAGGTGTCAGCTCGCCTGTTGGCGCATGAGCGTTCGACCCAGGCGTTGTACGCGCAATTTTCCGTCCCGTGAACCCTGCTCAAGGCGGCCGGGATCTTGCTGGGGTGTCCTCAGCGATTGTGGGTCTGCGGGAACTCGAAGGTGAGCTCCTTGTGAGTGAGGTGGGACAGAAGTTCCCTGACCTTGCCTTCAGAGCGGGCGTCGCAGGTTACGGTCAGACGCCCACGGCTGCTCAGTCCACCTGACTGGGTCTTCACGACTGTTCCATATTGATCAAAAACTCATGGGGTTCTCGTCCAGGACGTAGCGGACGTGCGGGCCGCCGAAGTAGCCGCGGACGATGTGCCGCTGACGTTGACGCTGAGGTTGAAAGGGTGGGGTGACAGGGCTACGGGGGCTCCAGCCCGAGTCCGGCCTGGGCTATGAAGCCCTCGAGGATCCCGGGTCTCCGTTGGATGTCGCGTAGGCGGTTTTTCAGGAGCGGGGTGAGGCCGTCGATCGTGCGGGGTGCGAGGTTGGCCAGGGAGTTCTTCAGGTGGGCCCAGACGCCTTCGACGGGGTTGAGGTCGGGTGCGTACGGAGGCAGCTTGATGATGGTGAGCCAGTCGCTGTTGCGGTCGCAGAAGTCCCGCAGGGCCTTGGCGTGATGGGTGCTGGCGTTGTCCCACACCACGATCAGCGGGGCGCCGCCGAGCTGCCGGCGGGCGGAGGTCAGCAGGTCGGAGAACTCGCGGGTCCGGAAGCCCTTCTTCTCGCCGGTACGGCCCCGGTACGTCTGCGTCCGGTAGATCAGCCTGGTTGCGCGGCCCGGCCGGACTCGGCCATCAGGACCCGGCCGGATCCTTTCCCCGTCACCCTGACCAGCGGCGTCCTGCCACGCCTTGACCAGGTCCGCCCCTTGCCGGGCTTCAGGTCCTGGCCGGCCTCGTCCTCGAAGACTATCCACGCGCCCAGGATCTGGGCCGTCCTCTTACCCGTGAGCACTGCTCCGTCCGCCACCGCTCTACGGCCTGCTCGTCGCGTTCGACGGCCCGGTGGGCGGGGACCTGCGGTGACCAGCCCAGCCGGTGCAGCAGGTAGGACACACCGCGCGGGGTGGACCGGTAGCCGAACAGGCGATGGATCAGCTCCGCGACCCTGGCCAGGGTCCACTGCTGGTCCTCGCACCAGCCGTGCGCGGCGGGTCCGGCCTCCAACTCGGCCTGCAGGCACTCGGTCTGGTCATCGCTGAGCTGGCAGGGAAAGCCACCAGGCCCCTTCGAGGCCAGGGCTGATCTGCCGCCGTCCCGCCAGGCCGCGTGCCAGACGTAGGCCGAATCCGCGACACCCGTAACCTGCGGGCCACCTCCGGCAGCCGCACCCCTTGCTCGAACATCTCCGCGGCCCCGAAGCGCACCGCCTCACGCTTCGCCCGCCCCGCAGCGGTCAGACCGCCGCCATCCGCGTACCTCATGACGAGGATGTAGCACCGCCAACGCCCCCTGTCACCCCACCCTTTCAACCTCAGCGGCACCCTCGTGGGCACCGACCGGATCGGCGCGGACGAGCCGTACTACTCGACGAAACACCGCAAGCACAGCATGAACGTGCAGGTCATCGCCCGCCGGGACGACACACCGCTGTGGTTCTCCCGTGCTCTGCCCGGGCGCACCCACGCCCCGACCGCGGCCCGGGCCCCACGACATCGTCCAGACCCGCCTCACCAGACAGATCCTCGTCCCCGCCGACCACGCCTACCAAGGCGCCGGCGCCACCGTCCGCACCCCCTACTACCACCACCGAATCCAGCCGCCGCACTACCAGCAGTTCAACCGGAACCACGCCCGACTCCGCACGCCAGGCGAACACGCCTTCGCCCGGCTGAAGTCACGGCGCATCCTGCGACAGCCACGCTGCTCCACCAACCGCACCAGCCAGATCATCAAGACCGTTCACACCCTCCTGACCTGCGAACACTCAGGATGAAAAGGGCTCACTGAGCCTCCTCAGAACAACCACGATCGGGGTGACGACTGTGCCCCGCAGCATCGACTGCATTCGCAGCTCAGGAGCCAGTCAACCGAGAATAACCGTTCACCCTCAAGAGTGGCCGCCGAAGAGGTTCAGCGGATATATTTCTTGGAAAATACTGAAACGTACTCCCGCACATTGTCTCCATATTCGGGGGGGGTGCACTCCAGGACATATTCTCCATGGAATGATCGCCCGGGAAGGAAGCCAGGAAGGGGGTTGATTCCGTGCCCCATTTTCTTGATCGATCCGATGGCGAGGCAAGATGTGTCGAAGTATCCCACATCCTCGCGATCTCCGAAGGCAATTTGGAGACCTTTCGGTGCCCGAAAAACAATAAAATATGCCGTACCGCCCACGGGCAGTTCCTTGAGTTTACGTGCGTTCAACTCCCACAAATGACCGAAGTCACCTGAATACGAAATAGCGCACACTATTTGCCGTACGCATTCCTCAAAATTATCTCCTGTGAGCAGATTCCTGTATATATAATCTCGCGTCGCTTCATTAATATTCGCCATCCATGGCTGCTCCATAATGAGGTGCGCCATCTCCTCAGCGAGGCGCGTCATCTCCTCCGCGTCAACCTCTTCCGGGCCGCGACGAAAGCGCTGCAGTCCGCGCACAAAGCCCTCGGCATGCGCTTTCAGGGGCTCGACATTCCAAAACATGCGCTCTCCTTAGTTTATGACGCATGGTTTTCATTGTCCTTCAGCTTGCCCGTTTTGGTGGGGTCAAAACGGGCAAGCAAACGGGAAGAAAGTGAAGCACGTTCAGAACGCCTACTGATCCCTTTTCATCCCGTCCCTGGCGGGTGAAGTTGCTGGTCAGAGGGGCATGAAGTGACGTGGCAGGGCCCCTGGTCGTTGGCGTGGCGACTTCACTCAACACACCGGCGACCGAAGGGGCCCTGTTGGTTCCGTATTCTTCCATGCTCGACGTCCCGCACGGCCTCCTCGAGCATGCCTCGTGGCTGATCCACGCCGCCGGGAGGAGCTGAACTCTCCGTGGCGGCGCCTGGGTTGCTTCAAGCAGGCACTCATGGCCGGCACATCTGCGGAAAAGCGAAACGTTCCCGCAGCTCGCGGCCGGTTTCGGTGTCTCCACGCCACCGCGAACAACCCACCCACTACCAACAGTTCAACCGCGACCACGCCCGACTCCGCACGCCAGGCGAACGCGCCTTCGCCCAACTCAAGACCTGACGCATCCTCCGACGAGCCAGATGCTCCACCCGCCGCATCAGCACCATCGCCCAAGCCGCCCACACACTCCCGACCAGCAACTATTCAGGATGAAAACGGCTCACTGAGCCTCTTCAGCGGCCACTCCAGAGGGTGAACGGCTCTGTGGAGTTGATCCGTCTCTGATCTGCGGTCGCGCTCGGCCTCCGTGGATCAGGCCGTCACCCGATCGGTGACCACTCCGAAGATCCCTACTGACTTCGCCGAGTTCGCTGTCGGTGTCGCCGCCGGCCCGGGCCCTGCGCCGGTCGTGGAGGAGCGAGAAACCGACGGCGCCGAAGTACAGGACGGTGATCGGGCCCGCGAGAGCGATCATGCCGATGGGGTCGGTGGTGGGGGTGACGACAGCACCGAAGAGGAAGACCCCCAGGATGACACCGCGCCACCAGCCGGCCATCCGCCGTCCCGTGACGACACCGGTGAGGTTCAGCATCACGAGGACGAGCGGCAGTTCGAAGGCGAGACCGAAGACGAGCACCATACGCAGGGTGAAGTCCAGGACATCGCCGAGAGAGAGGATGTTCGCGGAGCCACCGGGCGTGAGACTGAGGAGGACCTTCACGCTGACGGGGAGGATGAGGTACGCGAGGTAGGCACCGGCCGTGAAGAGCGGGACCGCGGCGCCGACGAAGACGTAGGTGTACTTCTTCTCGTCCTGGTGCAGGCCGGGAGCGATGAAGGCCCAGAGTTGGTACAGCCAGACCGGACTCGCGACGACGAGACCCGTCACGAGGCTGATCTGGATCGTCATGCTGAACGGCGCCATCAGCGTGTTGAAGGAGACGATCGCACAGTTGCCGCCGTCGCTCGTGACGCCGGGGCCGCACTGGGGCACCGACCTCGCCAGGAACCGCATCAGCTCCTCGCTGTACACGAGGGCCACGACGGTGGCCGCGACGATGGCCAGCAAACCCTTCGCCATGCGGTCGCGAAGTTCACGCAGGTGCTCCACGAGGGGCATGTGGCCCTCGGGGTCCTTCTCCTGCTTGCGGGCGGACTTGAGCAACCCACGTCCTCATCTCGTGCGGCGGCCTCCGCTCGAGCGCAGGCCGCGACGGACCGGGGTCAGCGCCGGGCCGCGTCCGAAGGCTCGGTCACGGGAGGCGAATCGGCCGCATCACCACATGCGGCCTCAATCGTGCGCGGGGCAGACTGCTCCTGCGCGCCGGGGGTGGGCGGGTCCACCACGACGACGGGTGTCACCTGCTGGTCGTCCGCCTTCATCGCCTTGGCCTCGCTCTTGAGAATGCGAGCCGACTTGCCCAGCGAACGGGCCATGTCCGGAAGCTTCTTGGCGCCGAACAACAGGATGATGACGACGAGAATGAGAATGATCTCGGTGGGACCGAGCCTGCCCATGGCTGTTTCCCTTCTTTACCACGCGATGGCGAACGCCAGACAGCGGCGAACGCAGTAGCCAAAACGCCGGAAGGCGCTCGGTGAAAGCATCATTCGATTCCTCATACGGGGATGGGACTGTGGTCGGCGGAGGCAGAACGCCGGCCTCGTCACGAGGCTGCCGAGAGCCGCGCCCAATGTGTGGTGGCCCCGTCCGTGTGGCGGTACCAGCCATGGGATTCGGCCAGCGCCTCGACGATGCCCAGGCCTCGGCCGTGTTCCTCCTCCGTACAGGACGAGGTCCAGGCCCCTTCCTCGCAGGCTGGCCCGCCATCCGTGACTCCCACCCATATCCCGGTGGCGGCACGGTCCCGATGCAGACGGAGAGTCAGCGGGGGGCAGGCGTGCTCGACGGCGTTGGTCACGAGTTCCGACACCACCAGCACGACGGTGTCGGGGTCACCGATCTTCCAGCTGTGCATGAGCTCCCGCACAGCGTTCCGCGCGGCGGCCACCACCTGGGGACAGTGCTCGAGGACGTGGCTCACATCGGTGTGATCGCTGTGATCAACAGGTTCCTGTGCGCTGCCGGAAGGGGAGAAACCCGCCTGCGGACCGCTGGCGTCGGCTGCGTCGAGAGAGTTGCTGCTGACGTACATACATCACATCCGAAGCATCTGCGCCTTGTCCGTATGACTGGATTACCTACTTCATATAAGGATGAATCGGACCTAGGGGCATCAGGGAAAGTCCCTAATGCCGTCCTGGGAACTCGTCACGGTCGGCCCTGGACATCGTCGCGGCGCCCGCGAGCAGGCCGGGAGCGCTAGAGCGGCAGCGTGATGCCGAGCTCCTGCATCGCGGTCGACGGCGGACCGCCCTCGGAACGTTCGGTCTTGCGTCCTTTGGTACCGGGGGCGAGTGTCTGCGGATCGATGCCTTCGGACGGTCCCGACGCGCGGTACAACCCCTCGGGAACCGAGTCCCGGTCGTGAGGCAGAAGCCAGAAGACGCGGCGCCGGAAGGTTCCCGAAGCACGGGAGGCCTTCGAATCGGGGCCGAGGATGGCATAGCCGACCATGCGGCCGTCGCGGAAGTACGCCGGCCTGCCGCCTCGGGTGGGCAGACGGTCGAGGCTCTGGCGGACGTAGTCGAGCTGTCCGATGTCCTCGAGCCAGACCAGTTCGGTCTCGTACTTGATCTCGTCGTCGCTGATCAGGGCACTCATGCCGTCTCCTCGTCGGCGAGCAAACCGATTCCAGGGTAGTACTTCCTCGAATTCGACAAGATCATCTCTTTCGGGGACGACACACCGACGAGTTCGCGGGTCCGCTGTGCGAACGCGCGACTGGTGGCCGGCGGGGAACCCTCACTCGTACACCACGCCCGGTAGGCGTCGTAGAGGGTCTTCTGTTCGGTGCGGGCATCGGGATTGAGGAGGCAGGCCTCGTCATAGAACCGTCCGGTGTGGTCTTCCGTCTCGGCGTACGCGGTGGTGGCTATACGGACCTTGTCGGGACCTGTGAGGTCCTTGTCGCCGGCAAGATACCGCCGGGCCCCTTCGACGAGCCAGTTCAGGATGCCGGGCCCCTCCTCGGCGACGAGGATGTCGGCGAGATTGTCGATCTTGCGGTCGTCGGCGACGGTTCGCTCGAAGGGAATGAGCCGCATACGGCGCCAGAAGGCGAAACCTCCGGTCCCGACTTCGGGGCGGTGGTTGCCGAGGAGCCACAGCTTGTGGGTGGGCGCGAAACTGAAGAAGTCCTGCCGCATACGGCGCGCCTTGATGCGGTCGCCTCCCGTCAGGAGTTTCACGCGTGCTTCGTCGAATCTGTCACCGGGCTTGACCTCCGAGCACACGATGATGCGACGGCCGTGGAGTTCGGCGAGATCGGTGGGATGGCCCTCGTACGGCCGGGCCATCAGAAAGCCGGGCGGAGCGGCGTCCGCGTAGTCGCCCATGAGTTTCATGAAGAGGTCGAGCAGAACCGATTTTCCGTTCTTGCCCGCCCCGAAGAGAAAGGGCATGACCTGAGCGCCGACGTCACCGGTGATCGAGTATCCCAGAAGCAGTTGGAGGTACTCGATCATCTTGGCGCCTTCGGGGTCTTCTCCGAAGGTGTCGGTGAGGAACCGGAGGAACCGTGGGGTCGGCATGGCCCTGGGCCCGGTGGTGGTGCAGCGTGAGTTGAGGTCGGTGTTCGGGTCGGGAGTCCTCAGCATGCCCGTGCGCAGATCGACCACGCCCGCGGGGGTGCACAGGACGTAGGGGTCGGAGTCCAGCATGGCCGCGTTGAGGACCAGGCCCGGAGCGGACCTTGCCTGCGCGAGCATGGCGTTGATGCCGGAGGTGCTCAGGGCCCGTTTGCGGTGCTTCCTGAGGGCCTCCGTGCTGTGGATGCCCCGGGGGTCGGTCGTGGCGATCTCCTCGCCGATCTCCCCCGCTGCCCACAGGACCGTATCGTCCTCGTCCATCTGCCAGCGGGTCGTGTCCCAGCGGTACCAGCCCAAGCCGGGAACGTGCCGGAAGTCGGAGGCGTAGGTCCGCACGAAGAGCTTGGCGTTACCCCGGTCGGTGAGACTGTCGGGCAGGAGACCGTCGGCGGTTGCCGGTCCTGCGGAGCGGACGGGCTGCGCGGCTGCCTGCGAACGGGCGAAGGCCGCGTTCTTGGCGATGATCTGCTCGGCGATCGCCTGCGGATCGAAGTCGAACAGCACGTCCTCACCTCCGCCCGTGGTGCTGGTCACGGCCGGCCCCCCCTACGGAAAGGGCTTCGGGAACCGGCCGCCATGCCACTGCGGATGATCTGCGCGGCCCGCCATTCCTGCCCGGGGCGCGCGATCCCCGCCGCTTCCCGCAGGAGGCGGTCGGCTTCGTCGTGGGAGAGATGACCCGTGGCCGCGAGGCCTCCGGCCGTGTAGGCGGCGCGGTTGAGCTTCTCGGAGAAAGCAGCACCTTCCGGTACCGCCGCGCACGCGGTCACGTCCGCGAGGACGGTCGCCAGGGCCCTGGCGGCCGGGATGGCACCGGCACCGGCCGCGACGACAGCCTGCCGGGCACGGGCGGGGAAGGCTCGGGGTGCCGGACTGCCCGCGGCGGGCAGGTGGTTGGTGCGCTCCAGCTCCTGTGCGAGCCAGGGCGGCAACGATGCGGGCAGACGCACGGAACCCAGCGGGGCGTACGTTCCCGCGGGCGTGGTGGTGCCGGGCGCGACGATGTAGCCGCTGTCGGCGCGTACGTCGACCTGCCAAGCAAGGGCTCGACTGCCTCCGGAGCCGGTGGAGCACTGCCAGCGGCGCGCGTCGGTGGCGCGGTACCAGATGTGCAGGCCCCCCGAAGGAGTCCGCACACGCAAGGTGCCGGTGTCGTCGGCCGGGTTCCGCTCCCCCCGCAGCGCGGCCAGGACGGCGAGTGTGTGGAACCCGGTGGTCATCGCTGACACGTCGATGTCCTGCGCGATCGTGATGCCCGGGAGGAGCCTCGCGCGCGCCGGCGGGGGCGAGGGGTGGGCGTCGATGTCGATGACCACGAGGCCCGCCGCGCCACAGGCGACCCCGACGCCCATCCGTGGGCTCTGGCCCCACCAGCGCCGGATCCGGTTCGTGTCGAGCGTCGCGGCGTGGAAGCCGTGACACCAGCGCCCCGAAGCCCGGCACGGGCACTCCTGGCGGTCATGGGGTCGCGATCGGCACTCCTCGCAATTGGCTGCCGGGGTCTTCCTACCCGGCGCCAGCGGGTGGACGGGCCAGCCGTGGCCGGCGCACCACAGTGCGACCGCGAGCGGCTCAGGGACTGAGGACGTGGTCGGGTTACTGAGGGGAACCCGCGGGTGAGCAGGCATCTTTCCCCCATCAGCGACTGAAGCGACTCAAGAACGCCGTTAGCCTAGCGAAATTGCCCAGCGGGGCGGACACCCTCCCGAGCGGCCCCTCCGGACGCGACACAGCGACTGAAGCAGCGCTGAGAGACCCTCCAGCGTTCAGTCACTGCCTTCAGTCGCTGCACAAAACAGCAGGTCAGAGGCGTACTCCCACAGAGAACAGCGACTGAAGCGACTGAAGCTCCCTATTTATCAGCCACATCTTTCGGTTCATATAGAGCTGATATACCCGAGCTTGAGTCGCTTCAGTCGCTGTTTGATCAACGTCACTGCTCTGACCTGCGGTTTTATGCAGCGACTGAATGTCCTTCGGTCGCTGCTCCTGAGTCGCTGCCCGAAGAGGCAGACTTTGAACGAGCGACTCGAACGGCACTCTCGTTCGGTGAGCGATCTCCAGTTCGATCCCGCTTCCCTGCCTGCCGGTGGCACGCAGTGCAGTCGTCCCACCGGCAGGCGCGCCTGCCTTACCTGGCAGCACGCCGACCGGAAGTGACGGGAGTTCAGGGACCGAAGGGACTCGGCTACGCGACTGTCGTCGCCGAACCGCGCTGCGATCGCGCGGTCTTCTTGCCGACCTGCCGAGGCTGGATGGTCCGCGGGTCCACGGCCTCCCCCGGAGCCCCCTCACGGTAGAGACCGTTCGGCTCGGCGTCCCGGTCGTGCGGGAGCAGGTAGAAGACGCGCCGCTTCTGCAGCCCGCTGTCGGGGTCCGCCTCGGCCGTGTCGCTGAGCTCGGTGAAGCCGATCATGCGTCCGTCGCGGTGGTAGCGCGGCTTTCCGCGGCGGCGTGGGGTCTTGTCGAGAGCTTGGCGTACGTAGTCGAGATCCTCAGGGTCTTCCAGCCACACCACTTTGTCCTCGTGGGTGAGATCGCCTGGTGTCAGTAGCGAACTCATGGCTTGAGTCCCTTCTCGTTCACGTCGTCCGTCCGCAGTCCCAGCACCATCGTGTTCAGCGCCGGTACTGGTATGGGGCCGACCGTCGTGGGCTGAGGCTTGCTTGCTCGGCTCATGATTCCTGTCCATGGTAGGCGGGTCGATCGTCTTGCGGGAGGACGCGTACCGGCATCCCGTCGCGACTTGCCCGGAACTGTCGCGTCACGAGGCCTGTTCCTCCACCAGCAGGGCGAGTCCGGGGTAGAACTTCTGACCGTTCGAGCGCAGCATCTCGCTCGGCGAGGCGACGCCCACCTCGGCACGGATTCGCGTGGCGAAGGCACGGGTTGTGGCGGGTCGCAGCCCCTCGCCGTCCTGGCACCAGCTGCTGTAGGCGCGGTAGAGGGCGCCTTGCTCGACCCTGAGGTCGCGGGGCTCGTCGAGGTCGGATCCCGTCGTGCAGCACTCGGCGAGGAAGCGTCCGATGTGGTCCTCGGTGGTGGCGTAGGCCTGGGTCGCGGTACGGACCACGCTGGGGCCGGTGAGCGGAGGCTTCGTCGCGAGGTACGCCGCGGCTCCCTGGATCATCCAATGGAGGATGCCGGGACCCTCGTCGTGGACGAGGATCTCCGCGAGGTTGTCGATCTTCCTGTGGTCGGGGACGACCTTCTCGAAGGGGATCAGCCGGATCCGGCGCCAGAAGGCGTGGCCGCCCGTGCCCACCTCGGGACGGTGGTTTCCCAGCAGCCACAGCTTGTGCGTCGGCTCGAAGCTGAAGAAGTCCTGCCGCATACGGCGGGCCTTGAGCCGGTCTCCACCGGTCAGGAGCTTGACGCGGGCCTCGTCGAACTTGTCGTGGGGCTTGAGCTCGCTGCACACGAACAGCCGGCGTCCATGGAGTTCCGTCAGCTCCGTGGAGTGCTCGTTGAACTTGCCGCGTTCCATGAGAAAACCGGGCGGAGCCACGTCGGCGTAGTCGCCGAGGATCTTGATGACGACGTCGAGGAGGGCCGACTTGCCGTTGGCGCCCACGCCGTAGAGGAACGGGAGGACCTGGCCCCCTACGTCTCCGGTGATCGAGTAACCGAGGAGGAGATGCAGGAAGTTGACCATTTCCTTGCCCTTGTCGTCCTCACCGAAGGTCTGGGTGAGGAACTCCTGGAACCGTGGGGTGGGCATCGCCTCCGGGGCGAGGAACGTCGCACGCGAGTGAAGGTCGCGCGTGGGATCGGGCTTGCGTAGCTCGCCGGTACGCAGGTCCACGACTCCGGCGGGGGTGCACAGCGCGTACTTGTCTCCGTCGAGGGTGTCGGGATCGAGGGCGAGTCCGGGCGATGCCTTCGCCTGGGTGAGCATGGCCTTGACGCCGGAGGTGGACATGGTGCGCTTGCGGTGCTGCGCGAGGTCCCGGTCCGTGAAGACGCCGCGGGGGTCGTGGGCGGGTAGTTCCTCCGCCATGTCGCCCGCCGCCCAGATGGCGGCCTTCTCGCCCCCGGTGCGCTTCCACCGGTACTCGTCCCACACGTACCAGCCCAGTCCTTCGACGTGACGGAACCTGTCGTGATGCAGGTGGGCGAACAACTTCGCGTTACCACGGTCGCTGAGGCTGTTCAGGAGCCCCGCCTGGATGAAGTCCGAGGGCGTTCTTGCGGCAGGGGCCGTCTTCGGCTGGGCGGGAAGCTGCGGCGCGGTCCCGGCGGAGTCGGTGGCGAACGCGGCGAGCTGTTCGGCCGCCGCCTGGGCGTTGAACCCGGTGCTTCCGGCGCTGCTCATGTGCGTTCCTTGGGGTGGATGGGTCGGGCGCTGCCGGCCCGGAGGCCGGATTCGACGATGCGGGCGTTCCGCCCGGGCTGATGAGGTCTCGCCTCGGCGGCTGCCCGCAGGAGGAGGTCACGGCATTCGGCCTCCGCGAGGTGTCCGCCCTGTACGAGCCCCCCCGCAGTGAACGCCGCGCGGTTGAGCTTCTCGGTGAAGGCCATGCCGGTGGGATTCGCAGCGCAGGCGCGGACCTCCTCGGCCAGCGAGACGAGAACGCGTCGCCCGTCGCCTGCGGGCTTCGGCGCGTGGGGCCGCGGTGAGGACACGGCGGCCCCGGGCTCGGTGATGTCCATGCTGTGGCCCGTCCGCGTCAGTTCGGCGGCGAGCCAGACGGGAAGCTGCGCGGGCCTGCGCCCTCCGGGGAGGGCCTGGTACTCGCCCGCTCTCGTACGAGTGCCGGGAGCGACGATGTACCCGTTGGCGGCGCGGATGTCGACCTGCCAGGCCAGAGCGGCCTTCATTCCCGAGCCGCTGGAGGACCTGAACCGGGGCCCGCTCAGGGCAGTTCGGTACCAGATGTGCATGCCACCCGAGGGAGTCCGCACGCGCAGGGTGGTGGTGTCCTCGCAGGGATCGGGCCGCTTCCGGTAGGCGGCCAGCAGGGCGATGGTGTCGAATCCGCTCTGCAGCCCGGTCAGATCCACCGCCTCAGGGATGGCGATGCCAGGCAGAAGACGCTCGCGGCCTGGGAGAGTCGCGGTGTGGGCATCCACGTCTATGACCACCAGCCCGGCGGCCCCCCCGCAGGCGACTCCGATACCGAAGCCCGGCTCAGCGGTCCACCACTCCCTGATGGTCTCCAGATCGGTGGTGGCCGAATGGAACCCATGACACCAGCCACGTCGCGTGTGACAGGGGCAGTTCCGCGGCTGGTGCTCGGCCCTGCCGCAGGACGAGCAGTTGGGTGCGGGCGTCTTGGCTCCAGGGACCAGAGGATGCACGGGATATCCGTGCCGGGCCAGCCATGAGGCGACCTCCAGTGGTGTCCGTCCGCTCGTAGCCTGCGACGGCTGATCCTCGGGTTGGACGGGCACTGGTTCTTCCTTGACGGTGTGTCGGCTCGTTCTCGATCTCGGTGTTCTTCTCCCTCAGCACCGCGTCTGCTCGGCCACTCTGAAGGGACTGAAGGGACTGAAGATCTACTATGCCGGAGGTTAGCGCAGTGGAGTGCGCGACTCACCTATGACGTGGCCCTTCTTGTGAAGTTGGGTCCCTTCGGTCCCTGGGTGGAGTCATTCTGGGTCGATTTGCCCTAAAGATCACGTACAACAGTACTGCGTGATCGGCGTGTCCCAGTCAGTCCCTCATTTGCCCCGAGCTTTGGACCCTGCCGGAGCACAGCTCCCCCTCTCCCGAGCCCCTCTCCCCCGCCCAGGGGCTGAGCCCGGTTCCAGACCCTTCGGTCCCTGTTCCTTCGGTCACTGATTAAACCTGCTGGTCAGGGGAGTGGCCCGCCGTCGTCAGGGACTGAAGGGACTCAAATCTCTAGTTATGAGCTACTCAGGCATATAGGGGGTTCTAGCGCTCGCGCACATACGCGCGCACACTAAGCGTGGAAAGGGCAATCTTGAGTCCCTTCAGTCCCTCTCTGAAAGGTTGAACAGCTCTGACCTGCACTTTTCTTCAGGGACTGAAGAAGCAGGGACTGAAGGACGGTCCAGTCCCGGTCCTAGAGGCACGAATTCATGGACCCGAGCAACGGCGGTAGCGGTCTGGTCCCTGATTCAGGGACCAGGGACCAGACGACGCCGACTGAGCCCATCCACCTGAGCTGAGGCGGACTACAGGGGTAAGAGGCAACCAAGGCGTCGAAAGATCCGGAGGCGGACGGCAGCGACGACGCTCGTCTCACTGCAGGCCGGGCTGATGTCGTCGGCCTCGTGGCTGCCGACGTACGCCGCGGCGTTGCTGCTTGCGCCCGTCGCGCAGCAGCTCCAGGCCCCCCACGGGCGACCGAGGCGAGCTTGCGGGCCAGCCCCGGTGCCGCCGCGTCCGAGGCGCCCCGCAGGTGAGCTCCTCCAGCAGAGCGCGCATCGACGGCGCAGGCAGGGGAACGGCTCGGCGAGCCCACGACGGGCGGAGTGGCCGTAGATCCATAGGATCTACGCCTCAGACGCCGGCCGCATCGAGACCCCGGTCGACCATTGGGCCTGGATCCGCTCGGCCTGCTCCAGGCGGCGGCGCACCTCCGCGTCGGTGACGACCGCGGGCATCAGACCGAGCTGCAGAGAGACTTCAGCCCGAGCTGCCCGGAACGCCGACACGACGGCGTCCTTCTGGTTCAGCGGGAGCGCGAGCCAGTCGGTGCGGCCGGTCAGCTCCAGGTCCTTGAGCCGGTCCAGCACCGCGTGCCCGAGCTGCTCATAGCGGCGCACGCGCTCCAGGTCGATGTCGTCGACCATGGCCCGCACCACGGCGGTCGGTCGATCTGCGGGCACAGCGACATGACATGCGCCACACCGCCCATACGGTGCCGTGGGTGGTGAAGATCAGGTCCTGCTGGACGTGCCGGATCGGCAGGCGCATCGTCAGTTCTCCAGTCAGGTACGGGTGGTGGTGGCGAGGAGGGCCTGCACCCGGAGGCCACCGGCGCGGTGGGTGCCGGAGGCCCTGCGGGTGGTGGTGGCGGCGGGTGTCGCGAGCCGGGTCTGGTCTGCATCGGCAGGGGCTCCGGTGCGAGGGCGTCGGTGACCGCCGGGGCGGTGGCTGCGGCGGCTTGTTCGCCGGTGGGCAGGTGGATGCGGGTATCGCTGCGGGTGGGGCGAGCTGGTCGGTAGGGGCGGCCACGGAGGTGGCCGCGGCGGGGCGCGGCCAGCATCGGGGAGACGCTCAGCAAGGCGGCCGCCGGGAAGCCGGATCCTCCGGTCGCCGTTGACGTCCCGGCTCACGCCGTGCACCAGCGGCGCGCGCCGCGCCTTGGTGTAGCAGCGGCCAATCGGCTCGAAGTCCAGCTCGCCGCCATGGGCGGCGGCCTCGCTCACTGGTCCTCCGGACGCCGTTGGGGCCGCCCTGGCACTGGACGATGTCCTCGGTCGTCTTGTTCTTGAGGGCGCCCATGCTGACAGACAGGCCCCAGATGATCGCCGCGGAAGTTGACCGCCATGATCGTCGGGCCGGGCGCCTTTGTCCATCCAGCCCACGACGACGTAGATCCAGAACAGTGCCGGGATGGCCACCGTGGCCATGGGAACCTGGAAGTAGCGCACCGCGTCGGTCGCGGCAGAGGGCTCGGGGAGGCACCCGTTTGCGTCGACGGTGCGGCCGTGGGCTTCGCGCCAGTGACGCGGGCCGAGACCCTGACCGACCAAACGGCGGTGTCGGTCTGGCGCAGCCGGACGACGGTCAGTTGCTCACCTCGCCGCTGCCCGGTCACGCCGTCGAGCTCAAGGTTGCTGGCCGCCGGGAAGTAGGCGGCGAGCTTGGCCTCGCGGCCGCGCCCGGCGGACAGGTAGGCGGCACCCCTCGACGCATCACCGCTCGTTAGCCTCGGGGCAACTTCAGCTCGAACCAGACCACCTTGCCGCCCGAGAGCCGTGTCGCTCCCCACCGCGTGGCCTGCCGTTTGACCAGGTAGAGCCCTAACGAGTTCGTGCACGGTAAGCGGTGAGACGTCGAGCCACGGATGGTCGATCATGGTGGGGTGGTGGGGACCGTGACTCGTGCAGCGATCGTCAGCAGCCGTCGGATCACGGGCCTGTCGGCCGATGTGATCGCTGAACTCGTCGCGGACCTCGGCCCGTTATGGCATGAGCGTCACCAGGCAAAGCTGGCCTCCCGGCCGCGGCAGCGGCGTGTGGGAGCCGGCGCGAAACACCGGCTGGTGTTCGTCGACCGGCTCCTGGCCACGCTCGTCCATCTCCGTCACGGGGTCACCCATGACGTGCTGGCCTGCTGGTTCGGCGTGGACCGCTCCACCATCACCCGGGCCATCGGCGAAGTGCGGCCCCTGCTCGCCGAGCG